>NZ_JBSHDU010000136.1:0-11459 GCF_053616475.1 Streptomyces sp. NPDC055815
CACCCCGCGGGCGGGCCCACCCTGCCCGCAGCCGCCCCCGCCCGGCCCGAGGCCGCCCCCGCCCCGCCCGTCAGCGGACCCGCTCGGCCCGTTGGCGGACCCACCCGGCCCGCAGGCGCCCCCGCGCCCACCCCCGCCGGGTTCGCCCGGCCCTCGGGTGCGACCGCGCCGGCGCACGCCCTCCCCCCGTACCGCCACTCCCACCGGCCCGGTGCCCTTCCGCCCGAGGCGCCCGTCGAGATCACCACGCGGCTGCGGCCCGTGCGCGAGCGGCGGACCGGGCGGAACATCGCCGTCGCCGTCTGTGCCGTGCTCGGGTTCGGGCTCGTCGGCGGCGCCCTCGCCGGGGTGTGGCTGGCCGCAGCCGAGCCCGGGAAGCCCGCCGAACCCGTCGGGTACGCCGAGGCGAAGGAGCTGTGGCACAACGCCCCCGTCGACGCCCTCTTCCCCCGCATCCTCGCCGGACCCGACGCGGGACCCGGCGGCGCCGACCGCACCTGGACCCGGATCGTCGTCGCCCCGGACGCCCCCTGCACGCCCGCCGTCCTCGCCAAGGGCCTCCTCGCCACCGTCCAGCCCCTCGGCTGCGAGCGCGTCCTGCGCGCCACGTACACCGACGCCACCGCCAGCAGCGTGATCACCGTCGGTCTCGTGTTCACGCGCACCGATGCCACCACCCAGCAGACCCTCGGTCAGGGCCTCACCGCCCGGCTCGGGGCGGACGTCCCTCCGGCCCTCGCGGGCCCCGGCACCGTCGCCGCCCGCTTCGGCGCCCCGCAGCGCGCCGCCTGGTGGCTGAACGCCCCCGCCGACCTCCCCGTCGTCGTCACCGCCGTCTCCGGCTTCGCCGACGGCCGGAAGATTGACGGCGGCCCCGTCCCCGCCGACCGGGCCATGGCCGCGAACCGTACCGACGCCACCGCCCAGTCCGGTCTCGGCCACGAGGCCAAGGGCATCACCGAACGACTCGTACGACTGCTGCGCACGGCCGCCACCTCGGCCGCCAAGGAGAACGCCCGGTGACCCCGTCCACCCGTCGGGCCCGCGGCGGCGCCGTCGCCCTGCTCGCCGCCGCCTTCTCCGTCCTGCCCGCCACCACCGCCCCCGCGCACGCCGACACCATCCGGGCCCGCCAGTGGGGCCTCGAAGCCCTGCACACGGCGGAGGCCTGGCGCACCACCAAGGGCAAGGGCGTGACCGTCGCCGTCCTCGACACCGGAGTCGACGCCGAGCACCCGGACCTCGCCGGTTCCGTCCTCACCGGCCGCGACCTCGTCGGCTTCGGCGCGTCGAGGGGCGACCGCGCCTGGGCCCGGCACGGCACCGCCATGGCCGGCATCATCGCCGGACACGGCCACGGCCCGGGCCGCGGGGACGGCGTGCTCGGTGTCGCTCCCGACGTCCGGATCCTTCCCGTACGGGTCATCCTGGAGTCCACGGACAAGGCCCGCGACAAGGCCCGCAAGACCCGCGGCTCCGCCCTCGCCGAAGGGATCCGCTGGGCCGCCGACCACGGCGCCGACGTCATCAACCTCTCCCTCGGCGACGACTCCAAGTCCGCCCACCCCGACGCGGGCGAGGACGCCGCCGTCCAGTACGCCCTCGCCAAGGGCGTCTCCGTCGTCGCCTCCGCCGGCAACGGCGGCGAGAAGGGCGACCACATCTCGTACCCCGCGGCCTACCCCGGCGTCATCGCCGTCGCCGCCGTCGACCGCTACGGCACCCACGCCGCCTTCTCCACCCGCCGCTGGTACGCCACCGTCAGCGCCCCCGGCGACGACATCGTCATCGCCGACCCCGACCGCCGCTACTACGAGGGCTGGGGCACCAGCGCCGCCGCCGCGTTCGTCTCCGGCGCCGTCGCCCTCGTCCGCTCCGCGCACCCCGACCTCACCCCCGCCCAGGTCAAGCGGCTCCTCATCGACACCGCCCGCAACCGGCCGAAGGGCGGCCGCAGCGACGCCAAGGGGTACGGGACGGTCGACCCCGCCGCCGCGATCGAGGCGGGGGGCAGGATCAAGGGCGGCGACCCCAAGGCCGTCGCCACGGGCTACCGGGGCCGCTACTTCGGGCCCGGCCCCGTCCCCGCCGCCGAGGAGAGCCGCCCGCTCGGCCTGCTCGCCCCCGTCGCCGGCGGCCTCGGCGCCCTCCTGCTCCTCACCGCCGTGATACTCCGCCGCGCCCACCGGGCCTCCTAGCCGGGAGCCCGGACCCGCCGGTTAGGCTCGGTGCGTGGAGCTCAAGAACATTCCGGACCCCGGTTTCTCCGACGACGACGGCACCGCCGACCCGCGGCTCGCCGCGGCCCTCGCGGCCTGGGCGGAGGACCGGACCGCACACGGCCCCGTCCTCGAAGCCCTGAAGGACGCCCGGCTGCTCGTCCCCGTGGTCGCCGTCCTCGGCGAGGTCGAGATCGACCCCGAGACGGGCCTCAAGCAGGAGAAGACGAGCGACATGGCCGTCCCCACCCTCACGGCCGGCGACCGGCGGGCCCTGCCGGCCTTCACCTCGATCGCCTCGCTCGCCCTCTGGGACCCGGAGGCCCGCCCCGTGGCCGTCCCCACCCGGCAGGCGCTCGCCGCGCTCGTCCACGAGAAGGCCGACACCCTGGTCCTGGACCTGGCGGGACCCGTGCCGTACCAGGTGACCGGCTCCGCCCTGCTCGCCCTCGCCGAGGGCCGCTCCAGCACCGACCCGCTCGACGACCCGGCCGTACGGGAAGCCGTGCGCGCCGTCGTCGCCGCCGAGCCCGCCGTGCTCCGCGCCCACCTGGGGCCCGGCACCGCCGACGGCACCGTCGCCCTGGTCCTCGCCGGGGACGCCGCCCCGGCGGAGGCCGCCCAGCGGGTGGCCCGCGCCCTGGCCGCCGACGAAACACTGAGGGCCCGCCTGGTGCGGGGCCTCGACCTGGCACTCCTGCCGGCCTCGGCCACGCCTCCGGGCGAGCCCTTCTACGTGAAGAAGTAGGAATCCCTAGCCGTACACCGGCCCCGTGGCTGCTGTCTCCCGGGGGGCGACCCCCGTACCCCCGCGGCCTGGCGGCCGGATCGGTCCTAGCCGTACACCGGCCCCGTGTACTTCTCACCCGGTCCCTGGCCCGGCTCGTCCGGGATCAGGGACGCCTCGCGGAAGGCGAGCTGGAGGGACTTCAGGCCGTCCCGCAGGGGAGCCGCGTGGAAGGAGGAGACCTCCGTCGCGCCGGCGTCCAGGAGACCCGCGAGCGCGTGGATCAGCTTGCGCGCCTCGTCGAGGTCCTTGTGCTTCTCGCCCTCCTCGGTGAGCCCGAGCTTCACCGCGGCGGCGCTCATCAGGTTGACGGCGACCGTGACGATCACCTCGACGGCCGGGACCTCCGCGATGTCGCGGGTCATGCTTTCGAAGTCGGGGGTGTCCGTGGACTCGTTCTGGGGCGTCTCGCTCATGCCCACACGATAAGCGGACGTACGGTTCGCGCCGACCGCCGGGTCCTGCTAACCTTGTGTAACGACCGGCCGGACATCTCTGTGTCCGGCCCACAAGTGGAGGCTCCGTACTCCCACCTGACCACCCTCACGGGTGGCGGGTCACCGGTCAGGTGGCGCCCATCGTTCCGTACGGACGATGGAGCCGCCCGATGTGCGCCCCGCGGTTCACCGTGGTGGTGCTCCGGTTTTCCGTGGAGCCCCGCCTGTGTACCGTCCGGGGCATTTTTCATGTACCGGCGCGGTTGGTCTCAACTGTTTCACGTGACGTGTCCGTCCGCCAAGGCGGTCGCGTGGTGCTACCGAGGAGGATCCATCAGCGCCGAGCCCCGCATCAACGAGCGGATTCGCGTTCCCGAGGTGCGTCTTGTCGGCCCCAGCGGCGAGCAGGTGGGCATCGTCCCCCTTGCCAAGGCCCTGGAGCTCGCTCAGGAGTACGACCTCGACCTGGTCGAGGTCGCGGCGAACGCCCGCCCGCCCGTGTGCAAGCTCATGGACTACGGGAAGTTCAAGTACGAGTCGGCCATGAAGGCCCGTGAGGCGCGCAAGAACCAGGCGCACACGGTCATCAAGGAGATGAAGCTCCGGCCGAAGATCGACCCGCACGACTATGACACCAAGAAGGGTCACGTCGTCCGGTTCCTCAAGCAGGGCGACAAGGTCAAGATCACGATCATGTTCCGTGGTCGTGAGCAGTCCCGCCCGGAGCTCGGTTACCGACTTCTGCAGCGCCTCGCCGAGGACGTCCAGGAGCTTGGATTCATCGAGTCCAACCCGAAGCAGGACGGCCGGAACATGATCATGGTTCTCGGTCCGCACAAGAAGAAGACCGAGGCCATGGCCGAGGCTCGCGAGGCCCAGGCCGCGCGCAAGGCGGAGCGCCAGGGCGGTACGTCCGAGGCCGCTGCCGAGCCCTCGACCGAGACCCCGGCCGAGAACGCCGAGGCGTGATCCGTGGGGGGCTGCCTCCCGGCAGCCCCCGGGTTCCGTCCGGTCCCACCCAATCGAAGAATGACGCTCCCGTCCGACCGGTGCCCGCACCGGGGGAGCGCCACTGACG
The DNA here is from genome assembly GCF_053616475.1 of Streptomyces sp. NPDC055815. Classification (NCBI taxonomy): domain Bacteria; kingdom Bacillati; phylum Actinomycetota; class Actinomycetes; order Kitasatosporales; family Streptomycetaceae; genus Streptomyces; species Streptomyces sp. NPDC055815. The sequence continues at coordinate 4,522 of NZ_JBSHDU010000136.1, forward strand.
AGGAGAGAACGGCGCTATGCCGAAGAACAAGACGCACTCCGGTGCCAAGAAGCGCTTCAAGGTCACCGGCTCCGGCAAGATCCTGCGCGAGCGCGCCGGTAAGCGCCACCTGCTCGAGCACAAGTCGTCCAAGCTGACGCGTCGCCTCACCGGCAACGCCGAGATGGCCCCGGGTGACTCCGCCAAGATCAAGAAGATGCTGGGCATCTGATCTGATCTCCCGCCCTCGGCGACGAGGGCATCCGGCACCGTCCGGGACCCATCCGTTTTTCGGGTCGTGTGAGGACCACCACGACCCCGCTACAAGGAGTTAAGAAGTGGCACGCGTCAAGCGGGCAGTCAACGCCCACAAGAAGCGCCGGGCGATCCTCGAGCAGGCCTCCGGCTACCGCGGTCAGCGTTCGCGCCTGTACCGCAAGGCCAAGGAGCAGGTCACCCACTCGCTGGTCTACAACTACAACGACCGCAAGAAGCGCAAGGGCGACTTCCGTCAGCTGTGGATCCAGCGCATCAACGCCGCTGCCCGCCAGAACGGCATGACGTACAACCGCCTCATCCAGGGTCTGAAGGCCGCCAACATCGAGGTGGACCGCAAGATCCTCGCCGAGCTGGCCGTCAACGACATCAACGCGTTCGCCGCGCTGGTCGAGGTCGCGCAGAAGGCCCTCCCGGCCGACGTCAACGCCCCGAAGGTCGCCGCCTGATCTTCCAGGCCCGCAGTACTTCTGCCCGGACCCGCAGCGCGCTCGCGCCTGCGGGTCCGGGTGCGTCGGCCCCCGAGAACCCCGTAGACCCATCGGCCCGCGGAGCCACCGGCCCGTCGGCCGTCGGCCCACCGAAGCCCCGGCACCGAAGAGAGAACCGCCGCACCTCATGGTCACCCCCGAGCTGATCTCCCCGCGTTCCCCGCGCGTCGTCGCCGCCCGGCGGCTCGCCAAGCGCAACTTCCGGGGCAAGGACCGCCTCTTCATCGCCGAGGGCCCGCAGGCCGTCCGCGAGGCCGTCGAGCACCGCGGCTCCACCGGAGAGCCCACCCTCGTCGAGCTCTTCACCACCGTCGAGGCCGCCGAGCGCTACGCCGCCATCGTCGACGCCGCCCGCGCCGCCGGCGCCCGCGTCCACTTCGCCTCCGACGCCGTCCTCGCCGAGGTCTCCCAGACCGTCACCCCGCAGGGCCTCGTCGGCGTCTGCCGCTTCCTCGACTCGCCGTTCGAGGAGATCATCGCCGCCAAGCCCAAGCTGGTCGCCGTCCTCGCGCACGTCCGCGACCCCGGGAACGCCGGCACCGTGCTGCGCTGCGCCGACGCGGCCGGCGCCGACGCCGTCGTCCTCACCGACGCCTCCGTCGACCTGTACAACCCCAAGTCCGTCCGCGCCTCCGTCGGCTCCCTCTTCCACCTGCCGGTGGCCGTCGGCGTCCCCGTCGAGCAGGCCGTCGCCGGACTCAAGGGCGCGGGCGTACGGATCCTCGCCGCCGACGGGGCCGGCCAGGACGACCTCGACGACGAGCTCGACGCCGGCACCATGGGCGGGCCCACCGCCTGGATCTTCGGCAACGAGGCCTGGGGACTGCCCGAGGAGACCCGGGCGCTCGCCGACGCCGTCGTCCGCGTCCCCATCCACGGCAAGGCCGAGAGCCTCAACCTCGCCACCGCCGCCGCGGTCTGCCTGTACGCCTCCGCTCGCGCCCAGCGCCCGCGAACCTCCGCCTGAACGGTCCATTCCGCCCTCCCCGCCCAGTAGAGTGACGCACTCGGGGGCCCACTGCGCTACACGAAGGGGTGGGGAACGGGGATGACGGTCGGCACGGACAGTCCCGCACAGGCACGGAGCGCCGCGCCGCACGCCCCGAAGCCGCCCGAGCCCGCGCCGCCCGCGGGGTTCGCCGGGCTCGATCCCGACGACCTGCCCGACGGTCTCGTCATCGCCGACGAGACCGGACGCGTCGTCTGCTTCAACGCCGCCGCCGGCCGCATCACCGCCGTCCCCGCCCACCGCGCCCTCGGCCTCCCGCTCGACGAGGCGCTGCCCCTGGAGGACCTCAAGGGACGCCGCTGGTGGGCCCTGACCGATCCGTACGGCGGCCTCTCCACCCGCCGCGGCCAGCCCGAGCGCAACCTGCTGCTCCCCGGCGGCCGCGAGGTCCTCGTGTCCGCCCGGTACGTCCGCGAGCACCCCACCGGACCCGTCCGCCGGGTCGTGGTCTCCCTGCGCGGCACCGAGGCGCGCCGCCGCACCGAGCGCAGCCACGCCGAGCTCATCGCCACCGTCGCCCACGAGCTGCGCTCGCCGCTCACCTCCGTGAAGGGCTTCACCGCCACCCTGCTCGACAAGTGGGAGCGGTTCAACGACGAGCAGAAGCGGCTCATGCTGGAGACGGTCGACGCCGACGCGGGCCGCATCAAGCGGCTCATCGCCGAACTCCTCGACATCTCCCGGATCGACTCGGGCCGCCTCGAGGTGCGCCGCCAGCCCGTCGACATCGCCGCCGCCGTCGGCCGGCACATCCAGGTGCACACCACCGGCGGCCAGTCCCCGGACCGCTTCTTCGTACGGATCAGGCCAGGGCTGCCCGCGCTCTGGGCCGACCCCGACAAGATCGACCAGATCCTCGGGAACCTCCTGGAAAATGCCGTGCGCCACGGCGACGGAACCGTCACCATCGAGGTGGCACCCACCACGCTGGGCGACGACGGAGAAGAGGGGACGGAGGTCACCGTGAGCGACGAGGGACCCGGTATCCCCGAAGCGTCGATGAGCCGCGTCTTCACCCGCTTCTGGCGCGGCAGCAAACGCGGCGGCACCGGCCTCGGCCTCTACATCGTCAAGGGCGTCGTCGAGGCCCACGGCGGCACCATCACCGTCGGACGTGGTCCCCGTGGCGGGGCCGAGTTCCGATTTATCCTGCCCGTCGGCACCCCGGCCCACCTCCTCTGACGTCTCAGCAGTCGAGACCGTACGAGATCAGTGGCCGCCCGGCCTGCCCACGGGCTCATTCGCGTCCCCGCGCCCCGTTAGACTCGTCCTTTGGCACGTTTGCGCCCTTGACGTCGAGCGGGGCCGCCCAGCCAGCCAACGGAAGCACGGGAAGAGATGTCCGCACCCAATAAGTCGTACGACCCGGTTGAGGTCGAGGCACTGAAACCGGAAGAGATCGAGCGCATGCGGGACGAGGCGCTCGCCGCCTTCGCCGCCGCGGGCGACCTCGACGCGCTCGCGCACGCGAAGACGGCGCACACCGGTGGCACCTCGCCGCTGGCGCTCGCCAACCGGGAGATCGGTGCCCTGCCGCCGCAGGCCAAGGCCGCCGCCGGAAAGCTCGTGGGCCAGGCCCGCGGCATCGTCTCCAAGGCGCTCGCCGCCCGGCAGACCGAGCTGGAGGCCGAGCGCGACGCGCGCGTCCTCGTCGAGGAGGCCGTCGACGTCACCCTGCCGTACGACCGCGTCCCGGCCGGTGCCCGGCACCCGCTGACCACGCTCATGGAGCGCGTCGCCGACGTGTTCGTCTCCATGGGCTACGAGGTCGCGGAGGGCCCCGAGGTCGAGGCGGAGTGGTTCAACTTCGACGCCCTCAACTTCGTCCCGGACCACCCGGCGCGGCAGATGCAGGACACCTTCTTCGTCCAGGGCCCCGAGGGCACCACCGGCGACGAGTCCGGCGTCGTGCTCCGTACGCACACCTCGCCGGTCCAGGCCCGCACGCTCATCGACCGGGAGCCCCCGGTCTACGTCGTGTGCCCCGGCCGCGTCTACCGCACCGACGAGCTCGACGCCACGCACACCCCGGTCTTCCACCAGATCGAGCTGCTCGCCGTCGACGAGGGCCTCACCATGGCCGACCTCAAGGGCACCCTCGACCACATGGTCCAGGCGCTCTTCGGCCCGGACATGAAGACCCGGCTGCGGCCGAACTTCTTCCCCTTCACCGAGCCGTCCGCAGAGATGGACATGCTCTGCTACGTCTGCCGCGGCGAGTCCGTCGGCAACCCGGACCGTCCCTGCCGCACCTGCGGCAGCGAGGGCTGGATCGAGCTCGGCGGCTGCGGCATGGTCAACCCGAAGGTGCTCGTCGCCTGCGGTGTGGACCCCGAGAAGTACAGCGGATTCGCCTTCGGGTTCGGCATCGAGCGGATGCTGATGTTCCGCCACAACGTCGAAGACATGCGAGACATGGTCGAGGGTGACGTCCGGTTCACCCGGCCGTTCGGGATGGAGATCTGATGCGGGTCCCGCTTTCTTGGCTGCGGGAGTACGTCGACCTGCCGGCGACGGAGACCGGGCGTGACGTCCAGGCCAAGCTCATTTCGGCAGGCCTCGAGGTCGAGACCGTCGAGCAGCTCGGCGCCGGCCTGACCGGCCCGCTGGTGGTCGGCAAGGTCCTCACCATCGAGGAGCTGACGGAGTTCAAGAAGCCCATCCGCTTCTGCACCGTCGACGTCGGCCAGGCCAACGGCACCGGCGAGCCCCAGGAGATCATCTGCGGCGCCCGGAACTTCGCCGAGGGCGACAAGGTCGTCGTGGCGCTGCCCGGCGCCGTGCTGCCCGGAGACTTCGAGATCGCCGAGCGCAAGACGTACGGCCGCGTCTCCCGGGGCATGATCTGCTCCGGCGACGAGCTCGGCATGGGCGACGACGGCACGCACGGCATCATCGTGCTGCCGCCGGAGCACGAGGTCGGCACCGACGCCACGGTCCTCCTGGAGCTCTTCGACGAGGTCCTCGACATCGCCGTCACCCCGGACCGCGGCTACTGCCTCTCGATCCGCGGCGTCGCCCGCGAGACGGCCACCGCCTACGGCCTGCCGCTGCGCGACCCGGCGCTCCTCGACGTGCCCGCGCCCAACTCGTACGGCTACCCGGTCCGGATCGCCGACCCGATCGGCTGCGACCGCTTCACCGCCCGTACGGTCGTCGGCCTCGACCCCGAGGCCCGCAGCCCGATCTGGCTGCAGCGCCGCCTGCAGAAGATCGGCATGCGCCCGATCTCGCTCGCCGTCGACATCACCAACTACGTGATGATCGAACTCGGCCAGCCGCTGCACGCCTACGACCGCAGCCGGATCGACGGCCCCATCGGGGTCCGCCGCGCCGCCGCCGGCGAGAAGTTCACCACCCTCGACGGCACCGCGCGCGTCCTCGACTCCGGGGACCTGGTCATCACCGACAACCGCGGGCCGATCGGTCTCGCCGGTGTCATGGGCGGTGCCAACACCGAGATCGCCGACCCGGTCACCGACCCGGAGACCGGCATCGTCACCGGCACCACCGAGGTCGTCATCGAGGCCGCGCACTTCGACGCGATCTCGATCGCCCGCACGGCCCGCCGGCACAAGCTGGCCTCCGAGGCGTCCAAGCGCTTCGAGCGCGGTGTCGACCCGCAGGCCGCCGCCGCGGCGGCGCAGCGCACGGTCGACCTGCTCGTGCTCCTCGCGGGCGGTACCGCCGAGGCCGGGGTCACCGAGATCGCCGCCCCGTCCGCGCCGCACACCATCGCCATGCCGGCGAACCACCCCGACAAGGTCGCGGGCGTCGACTACGGCCGCGAGATCGTCGTCCGCCGCCTCCAGGAGGTCGGCTGCGACGTCTACGGTCAGGACGAGCTCGTCGTCACCGTCCCGTCGTGGCGTCCCGACCTCTACGTGCCGAACGACCTGGCCGAAGAGGTCATCCGCCTGGAGGGCTACGAGAACCTGCCCTCCACGCTGCCGAAGCCCCCGGCCGGCCGCGGGCTCACCGAGCGCCAGCGCACCCACCGCCGGGTGGGCCGCGCCCTGGCCGGTGCCGGCTACGTCGAGGCGCTGAACTACCCGTTCATCGGCGAGCAGGCCCTCGACCAGCTCGGTCTCGACGCCGACGACGCCCGTCGCCGCGTCGTGACGCTGGTCAACCCGCTCTCCGACGAGGAGCCCGCGCTCCGTACGACGCTGCTCCCGGGTCTGCTCGGCGCGCTCCGCCGCAACGACAGCCGCGGCAGCCACGACCTGGCGCTCTTCGAGACCGGTCTGGTCTTCCGTCCCACCGAGGGCCAGCCGGGCCAGGCCGTCCGTCTGGGCGTCGACCACCGCCCCTCCGACGAGGAGATCGCCCGCGTCAACGCCGCGCTGCCCGAGCAGCCGCGCCGCGCCGCCGTCGTCCTCGCCGGTGCGCGCGAGCAGGCCGGCTGGTGGGGCAAGGGCCGTCCGTCCGACTGGGCCGACGCGATCGAGGCCGGCCGGGCCGTGGCCGCCGAGGCCGGGGTCGAGCTGATCATCAGCGCCGACCAGCACGCGCCCTGGCACCCGGGCCGCTGCGCCGCGTTCCACGTCGAGGTGGACGGCGAGAAGGTCCTCGTCGGCCACGCCGGCGAGCTCCACCCGCGCGTGGTGAAGGCGTTCGGCCTCCCGGCCCGCGCCTGCGCGATGGAGATCGACCTGGACCTCCTGGAGAAGGCGAACGAGGGGCCCGTGAAGGCCCCCCGGATCTCCTCCTTCCCGGTCGCCACCCAGGACGTCGCCCTGGTCGTCGCCTCCGGCGTCCCGGCCGCCGACGTCGAGGCCGCCCTCGTCGAGGGCGCGGGTGAACTCCTGGAGTCCATCCGGCTGTTCGACGTCTACACCGGCGACCAGCTCGGCGAGGGCAGCAAGTCCCTGGCGTACGCGCTGAAGTTCCGCGCCGCGGACCGCACGCTGACCGTCGACGAGGCCAGCGCGGCCCGCGACGCCGCCGTGGCCCTGGCCGCCGAGCGCACGGGCGCCGTCCTGCGCGGCGCCTGATCACGCGCACCCCAGGAGGGGGGGGGGGCGGGGGGGGCCCGGGCGGGGCGGGCGCCGCGCGGGCGGGGCGGGGGGCGCGGGGGCGCGGGGGGGGGGGCGTGGTCGGTGGGGTCGTCGGCGTGGTCGGCGTGGGGCTCGGTGCCGGCCCGTCCGTGGTGCAGGGCGTGCCGTTGAGCGTGAACGCGG
>NZ_JBSHDU010000137.1:0-11457 GCF_053616475.1 Streptomyces sp. NPDC055815
CACGGGACGGCGCCCTCTCGCGGCGCCTCCGCGTTCCGCGCCTGGACCCGCACCCCGAGCGGCGGTGCACACCGGGTGCGGGTCCAGGCGCGGGAGCCTCGGGCGCCGGCAGGGGCGCCGTTCCGTTGTGCCCACCCGTTCCGCCCCGGCGGAACGCATGCCCACAACGGGGTGGGCACCGCCCCTTGCGGAACGCATGCCCACAACGAGGGGTGGGCGCAGCCCGCAACGGGGACGGCGAACCCCCGGCCCCAGGGGGATCGGCTGGGGTCGGGGGTTCGTGGGGGGCGGTCAGCCGTTGACGGCGCCGTTGCCGAAGGCCGGGTTGAGCAGGCCGATCACGTTGACCGTGTTGCCGGAGACGTTCACGGGGACGTGGACCGGGACCTGCACCACGTTGCCGGAGCCGACGCCCGGCGAGTGGAGGGCGTGCCCGTCGGCGTCCGCGTTCGCGGAGGCGACACCGGCACCGGCGGCGACGATGCCACCGGCGACCATGGTGAGGGCAGCGGCCTTCTTGAGGTTCATCACTTGGTACTTCCTCCTGGTCAATCGCTGCGGCGGTCCGCCGCAGCACGCCATGGAGAACGCCGCAGCCCCCGCCGGGTTGCGCCGAACGGGGGACATACACACGACGGTATGAAGGACTGAACGGTCGTGCGCCCCGGCGTGTGACGGGAGCGTTTCCGCGCGGGTCAGGTGGTGAGGCCGTGCCGCACCGCCCAGAGCGCCGCCTGGGTGCGGTCCGCGAGGTCGAGCTTCATCAGGATGTTCGAGACGTGCGTCTTGACCGTCTTCTCGGAGAGGACGAGGGCGCGGGCGATCTCGCGGTTGGACCGGCCGTCCGCGATCAGGCCGAGGACCTCGCGCTCCCGCTCCGTGAGGGACGGCCCCCGCCCCGTACCCCCGTGGGAGTCCTCCTGGGCGAGGAGCGCGCCCGCGACCTCGGGCTGGAGGAGGACGTGCCCGGCGTGGACGGAGCGGATCGCGCCGGCCAGGGCGTCGGGGTCGACGTCCTTGTAGACGTATCCGGAGGCTCCGGCGCGGAGCGCGGGGACGACCGTCCGCTGCTCGGTGAAGCTGGTGACGATCAGGACCCTGGCGGGGTTGGCGAGCTCCCTGAGCCGCTTGAGCGCCTCGATGCCGTCCGTGCCCGGCATCTTCACGTCCATGAGGACCACGTCGGGCCGGAGTTCCTCGGCCCTGGCGACCCCTTCGGCGCCGTCGGAGGCCTCCCCCACGACCTCTATGTCGTCCTGCACCTCAAGGAAGGTGCGCAGGCCTCGGCGGACGACCTGGTGGTCGTCGACCAGCAGGACACGGATCGGCTTGTCAGCCACCGGGGACCTCCATCTCGATCGTGGTGCCCTGGTCCGGGGCCGAGGTCACCGTGAGTCTGCCGCCGACGCCGCTCGCCCGGTCCCGCATGGAGACCAGGCCGAGGTGGCGGCCGGCGCGGCGGACCGTGCGCGGGTCGAAGCCCTTGCCGTCGTCGGTGACGGTGAGCCGTGCGCCCTGGCCGCTGCGGGTGAGGGAGACCCTGACGAGTCCCGCGTCCGCGTGCCGCAGGGCGTTGTGCAGGGCCTCCTGCGCGACCCGGAGGACGGCCTCCTCCTGGGCGGCGGGCAGGGCCCGGGTTCCGGGGCTCTCGAAGGTGACCCGGGCGGAGTGGGCGCGGTCGAGGACCTGGATCTGGGTGCGCAGCGTGTGCACGAGGCCGTCCTCGTCGAGGGCGGCGGGCCGCAGTTCGACGACGGCGGCGCGCAGCTCGTCGGCGGCCTCGGCGGCGAGCGCGGCGACCTGCTGGAGCTCGCCCTTGGCGCGGGCCGGGTCGCGGTCGACGAGGGCGGCGGCGGCCTGGGCGGTCAGCCGGAGCGAGAACAGCTTCTGGCTGACGGCGTCGTGCAGCTCGTGGGCGAGGCGGGAGCGCTCCTCGGCGATGGTGAGCTCACGGCTGCGCTCGTACAGCCGGGCGTTGGTGAGGGCGATGGCCGCGTGCTGGGCGAGGATCGAGAGGAGTGCCTCGTCCTCGGCGGTGAAGCCGCAGCCGCCGTCGGGCTTGGGGCAGCGCTTGTTGGCGAGGAAGAGGGCGCCGAGGATCTCGTCGCCGTCCCGGACGGGCAGGCCGAGGAAGTCGGACATCTCGGGGTGGGCGTCGGGCCAGCCCTCGAAGCGGGGGTCCTTGCGGACGTCGGCGAGCCGCTCGGGCTCCGCCTTGTGGAGCATCGACGCGAGGATGCCGTGCTGGCGGGGCAGCGGGCCGATGGCCTTCCACTGCTCGTCGCTGACGCCGTCGACCACGAACTGGGCGAAGCCGCCGTGGTCGTCGGGGACGCCCAGGGCCGCGTACTCGGCGTCGAGCAGCTCGCGGGCGGAGGCCACGATCGTCTTGAGGACGTCGCGGACCTCCAGATGGCGGCTCATGGCCAGGAGGGCGGTGCTCACGGCGGCCAGGCCGGAGCTCGGTCGATGGCTCATGTGTTCACGGTACCGGCGGGGTGTGACGGTCCGTATCCGCCTGGGGACGAGGGCGGCGCAGGTCTCGGGACCTAGGTCGAAGTGCCCTCGGCGGTCCGGGCCCGGGGACGAGGCGGTGGGCGCGGGTGCGGCCGGAGGCTTGAGCCATCCACAGGGAAGAGGGGATGGACGTCATGGCAGTCGCGATCATCACGGGTGCGTCGAGGGGTCTGGGGCGGGCGCTGGCCACGGCGCTCGCCGGGCGGGGCTGGGATCTGGTGCTCGACGCGCGCAAGGCGGACGTACTGGAGGAGAGCGCGGAGGCGGCACGCGCGCGGGGCGCCCGGGTGGTGGCCCTGGCCGGGGACGTGACGGACGCGGCGCACCGGCGGGAGCTGGTGGCGGCGGCGCGGGAGCTCGGCGGGCTCGATCTGCTGGTGAACAACGCGGGGATCCTCGGGGCCGAGCCGCTCGTGCCGCTCGACCGCCACTCGCTGGACGGGTTCCGGGCCGCCCTGGAGGTCAATGTGGTGGCCCCGCTGGGGCTCCTTCAGGAGGCGCTGCCCCTGCTGCGTGCCTCGTCCGCCGGTGCGGTGGTCAACCTGAGTTCGGACGCGGCGGCGGAGGCGTACCGGACCTGGGGCGCGTACGGGGCGACGAAGGCGGCGCTCGACCAGCTGTCGGCGGTGCTGGCGGTGGAGGAGCCGGGGCTGCGGGTCTGGTGGGTGGATCCGGGCGGTATGCGGACGGACATGCTGGCGGCCGCGGAGCCCGGCGAGGACCTGTCGGGGACGCCGGCCCCGGACGAGGTCGCCCCGGTCTTCCTGCGGCTGCTCGACGAGCGGCCGGTGAGCGGGCGGTACTCGGCGCCGGCCTTCCTGGAATCACGATGAGCCTCGCGGTACGGGTTCCGGCGGAGCTGTCGGCGCGGGTGCCGGCCGAGCAGCGGGGGCCCGGGCGGGGCCGGGACGACGTGCGGCTGCTGGTGTCGCGGGGCGAGGCGGTGTCGCACCACTCCTTCCGGGAGCTGCCCGGGCTGCTGCGGGCCGGGGACGTGCTCGTCGTCAACACCTCGGCGACGCTGGCGGCGGCCGTGGACGGGTTCCTGGGGCCCGGGCCCGGCGGGGAGCCGGTGGTCGTGCACTTCTCGACCCGCGGGGACGACGGGCGGTGGGCCGTGGAGCTGCGGACGCCGGACGGGGCGGGCAGTACGCGCCCGCGTGGCGGCGGTCCTGCGGGGGCGGTCGTGCGGCTGCCGGGTGGGGCGCGCCTGGTGCTCGCGGAGCCGCTGGTGCCCGGGAGCGGGCGGCTGTGGTGGGCGCGGGCGGAGGCGGACGTGCCGGGGCTGCTCGGACGGTACGGGCGGGCCATCCGGTACGGGTACACGGAGCGGGACCAGCCCCTGTCGGCGTACCGGACGGTCTTCGCGCGCCCTTCCCCCGATGGTGCGGGCTCGGCGGAGATGCCGAGTGCGGGGCGGCCGTTCACGGCCCGTCTGGTGGCGCAGCTGGTCGACCGGGGCGTACGGATCGCTCCGCTGTCCCTTCATACGGGGGTGTCGTCGGCGGAGGCCCACGAGCCGCCGTACCCGGAGCGCTTCGAGGTCCCGGCGGCGACGGCGGCCCTGGTGAACGCGGCCCGCGCCGGGGGCGGCCGGGTGATCGCGGTGGGGACGACCGTCGTACGGGCGCTCGAGTCGGCTGCGGGGCCCGAGGGGGTCGTGCGGGGTGCTCAGGGGTGGACGGGGCTCGTGGTGACGCCGGCGCGGGGGGTTCGGGTCGTGGACGGGCTGCTCACCGGGCTGCACGAGCCCGAGGCCTCGCATCTGCTGATGCTGGAGGCGGTCGCCGGGCGGCCCGCGCTGCGGAGCGCGTACGCCGCCGCGGTGCGGGGCCGGTACCTCTGGCACGAGTTCGGCGACGTCCATCTCCTCCTTCCGGAGGAGGGGTCTCACGCTGTGCATTGCTGACGCAACGCCTGGTGAGTTTGTTACGTGCCCGATGTGAGGCCGCGCATAGGACGCACATCACTTACGAAGCCCCCTAGTGGACCCCTTGACGCCGGAAATCGACGGAGGAAAGGGGGCACAGGGGGCTTTGTGTGGCTCGTGCACGGGCCCCTGATCCACTACCCGGGTTCGTACGTCACACCTTTGCCACAGGATTTTGCTGCCGCTAAGAATTGCCCCGTCGCCGCCGAGCAGGCGCAGCGCCGCCCCGGCCGAGCGACCCCCAGCGATTCGAAGAGGTAGTCCTGCATGTCTGCGAACACCCCTGGCCACTATCGTGGTCTGAAGAAGACCCACAAGGCCACGATCGCCGGCGTCGCCGCCCTTGGCGCCGCAGCTCTCACCCTTTCCCTCGTCCCGGGCAACGGCTCGACCGAGACCGAGCCGCAGGCTCTGGCCGGTACGCAGCAGGTCGCCTGGTCGTACGACGCCGCCAGCCCGCAGGCGAAGGCGCTGGCCGCCAGCCTCGACGAGCAGCAGGACGCGATCAGCCTGAAGGCCAAGCAGGAGGCGGCGGCGAAGGCCAAGGCCGCCGCCGCCAAGGCGAAGGCCGACGCGAAGGCCAAGGCCGACGCGAAGGCCAAGGCCGACGCCCGTGCGAAGGCTGTCGCGAAGGCCGCCGCGAAGGCGAAGGCCGAGGCGAAGGCCAAGGCCGCCGCGAAGAAGCGCGCCGCCGAGAAGGCCGCCGCGAGCCGTTCCGTCGCCCGCACCCCGGTCTTCGCGAACAACCTCGACGGCTGGATCCGCGAGGCGCTCTACATCATGGACAAGCACAACATCCCGGGCACCTACAACGGCCTGCACCGGAACATCATGCGCGAGTCCAGCGGCAACCCGTACGCCATCAACAACTGGGACATCAACGCCATCAACGGCGTCCCGTCCAAGGGCCTGCTCCAGGTGATCTACCCGACCTTCAAGGCGTACCACATCCCCGGCACCAAGTTCGACCAGTACGACCCGGTCGCCAACATCGTCGCCGCCGCCAACTACGCGGCCGACCGCTACGGCTCGATCGACAACGTCAACAGCGCGTACTGAGTCGCCCCGGACATGCCGAAGGGCGGCACCCCGCACGGGGTGCCGCCCTTCGGGGCTGTCGTCACTTGCGCATGACCTCGGGCTCATGGCGGCGCAGCAGCCGCGCCACGAGGACGCAGCAGACGGTCGCCATGAACAGCTGGATGCCGAGGTCGAGGCTCCACTGGCCGACCGTGTGCTCCCACAGCGGGTCGGTGTTCGTGGGGTCCTTGTGGTCCCACGGCGGCATCAGGTGCGCCAGGTCGAGGGTGGTGCCGGCGCCGGCGATGCCCCAGCGGGAGGGCATGAGCCAGGCGAACTGCTCCAGGCCGGGCGAGCCGTACACCTGGAAGAGGATGCCGGTGAACACGACCTGGATGATCGCGAACATGACGAGCAGCGGCATGGTCTTCTCGGCGGTCTTCACGAGCGCGGAGATGACCAGGCCGACCATCATCGAGGTCAGGCCGAGGGCGATGACCTGGACGCACAGCTCGACGGCCGGCGGCATGAACAGGCCCTCTTCGGGCAGCGCGCGGGTGGAGAAGCCGATGCCGCAGATGATCACGCCCTGGAAGGCGGTGATCAGGCCGAGGACGATGACCTTGGACATCAGGTACGCGGAGCGGGACAGGCCGACGGCGCGCTCCCGCTCGTAGATGACCCGTTCCTTGATCAGCTCTCGGACGGAGTTGGCCGCGCCGGAGAAGCACATGCCGACCGCGAGGATCAGCATGATCGTGCCGGCGTCGCCGTTGAAGCGGGACGGCGGCGTGGGCTTGCCGAGGCCGAAGTCCGCGGGGATGACGACGGACACGGCGCCGAGGACGGCCGGCAGGATCACCATGAGGGCCATGAAGCCCTTGTCGGAGGCGATCACCGACACGTAGCGGCGGATCAGGGTCCACAGCTGCGAGCCCCAGCCCTGCGGCTTCGGCGGGCGGGCCATGGCCTGCGGCGCGATCTGGACGGGCTGCGCGGCGACGGCGTCGATGTCCGCGGCGTACATCTGGTAGTGCTGCGAGCCCTTCCAGCGGCCCGCCCAGTCGTAGTCGCGGTAGTTCTCGAAGGCGGAGAAGACGTCGGCCCAGGTGGAGTAGCCGAAGAAGTTCAGCGCCTCCTCCGGCGGGCCGAAGTACGCCACGGAACCGCCGGGCGCCATGACGAGCAGCTTGTCGCAGAGGCCCAGCTCGGCCACCGAGTGGGTGACGACGAGGACCGTGCGGCCGTCGTCCGCGAGGCCGCGGAGCAGTTGCATGACGTCGCGGTCCATGCCCGGGTCGAGGCCGGAGGTCGGCTCGTCCAGGAAGATCAGCGAGGGCTTGGTGAGGAGCTCCAGGGCGACGGAGACGCGCTTGCGCTGGCCACCTGAGAGGGAGGTGACCTTCTTCTCCTTGTGGATGTCGAGCTTGAGCTCGCGCAGCACCTCGTCGATGCGGGCCTCGCGCTCGGCCGTGGCGGTGTCGCCGGGGAAGCGGAGCTTGGCCGCGTAGCGGAGCGCCTTCACGACGGTCAGCTCCTTGTGCAGGATGTCGTCCTGCGGAACCAGACCGATGCGCTGGCGCAGCTCGGCGAACTGCTTGTAGAGGCTTCGGTTGTCGTAGAGGACATCGCCCTCGTTGGCCGGGCGGTAGCCGGTCAGCGCCTTGAGCAGGGTGGACTTGCCGGAGCCGGACGGGCCGATGACGCCGATCAGCGACTTCTCCGGGACGCCGAAGGTGACGTCCTTGAGGATCTGCTTGCCGCCGTCGACGGTGACCGTGAGGTGGCGGGCCGAGAAGGAGACCGAGCCGGTGTCGACGAACTCTTCCAGCTGCCCGCCGACGATGCGGAAGGTCGAGTGGCCGACGCCGACGATGTCCTGCGGGCCGAGGAGGGCGGTGCCGCCCTTGGGAATCGGCTGGCCGTTGACGTACGTGCCGTTGTGCGAGCCGAGGTCGCGGATCTCGAAGCGGCCGTCGGGCGTCGCGTGGAACTCGGCGTGGTTCCGCGAGACCTGGAGGTCGGAGACGACCAGTTCGTTCTCGAGGGCACGGCCGATCCGCATCACGCGGCCGAGGTCCAGCTGGTAGAAGGTCGTCGGGCTGCGGTGGTCGCCGTACGGCGACGGCGCACCCGCGGCGCCGGCGGGGCCGCCCTGCCCGGGCCCCTGCTGGTGCGGGACCTGCTGGTGGGCGGGCGGCTGCTGGGCCTGCTGCCAGGCCTGCTGCTGCGGCGGCGCCTGGTGCGTCGCCCAGTCGGCCTGCGCGGCGGCAGCCCCGGCCGCCTGGTGCGCGGGGGCCTGCTGGGCCGGTGCCTGCTGCTGGGGCACCTGCTGCTGCGGTGCCTGCTGCGGCGCGGCGGCCGCGCCGGTGGCGGCGAGATTCAGCCGCGGGCCGTCGGTCGCGTTGCCGAGGTTGACGGCCGAACCGGGACCGATCTCCACCTGGTGGATCCTCTGGCCCTGCAGGAACGTGCCGTTCGTGGAGCCGTGGTCCTCGATGACCCAGCTCCGGCCGCCCCAGCTGATGGTGGCGTGGCGCCACGAGACCCTGGCGTCGTCGATGACCAGGTCACCCTGAGGGTCCCTGCCCAGGGTGTACGACCGGGACGGATCGAGCGTCCAGGTCCTGCCGTTCAATTCCAGTACGAGTTCTGGCACTCCATGCCCCACTACTTGTCCCCCGATGTACCCCCGTCTTCGGGAGTCCAGGGATGGCGAATCATCCTGGGGAACTATTTCAGGCCCGGTCCCGTCTCGGAAAGTCGGGCCGCGTGAAGACCTTCGGGGCAAGCCCGGGACAAGCCCTGGACCAGTCGGGTGTCCGCAGGGCGGGACGGGGGCTCGGGTGACACACGGTGCCCGATACGGTGGAACCACCATGAGCGCATCGCAGACCTCAGACGTTCCCACCCTTCTCGTCAAGATCTTCGGGAAGGACCGTCCCGGGATCACCGCGGGACTCTTCGACACCCTCGCCGCCTACTCCGTCGACGTCGTGGACATCGAGCAGGTGGTCTCCCGTGGCCGCCTCGTCCTGTGCGCGCTCGTCACCGAGCCGACCGTCGCCTCGCAGGGCGAGCTCCGGGCCACCGTCCACAGTTGGGCCGAGTCGCTGAAGCTCCAGGCCGAGATCATCTCCGGCACGGGCGACAACCGTCCCCGTGGCGAGGGACGCTCGCACGTCACCGTGCTCGGCCACCCGCTGACCGCGGAGCAGACGGCGGCCATAGCGGCGCGGATCGCGGAGACCGGCGGCAACATCGACCGCATCTTCCGCCTCGCCAAGTACCCGGTGACGGCGGTCGAGTTCGCCGTCTCGGGTTGCGAGACCGAGCCGCTGCGGACCGCGCTCGCCACGGAGGCGCACTCCGTCGGCGTCGACGTGGCCGTGGTCTCCGCCGGTCTGCACCGGCGGGCCCAGCGGCTCGTGGTCATGGACGTCGACTCGACCCTGATCCAGGACGAGGTGATCGAGCTCTTCGCCGCGCACGCGGGCTGCGAGGACAAGGTCGCCGAGGTGACGGCGGCGGCGATGCGCGGCGAGCTGGACTTCGAGCAGTCGCTGCACGCGCGCGTAGAGCTGCTCGCGGGTCTCGACGCCTCGGTGGTCGACAAGGTCCGTGCCGAGGTGCGGCTGACGCCCGGCGCCCGGACCCTGATCCGTACGCTCAAGCGGCTCGGCTACCAGGTGGGTGTCGTCTCCGGCGGGTTCACGCAGGTCACCGATGATCTGAAGGAACGGCTCGGGCTCGACTTCGCCTCGGCCAACACCCTGGAGATCGTGGACGGGAAGCTCACCGGCCGGGTGACCGGCGAGATCGTCGACCGGGCGGGCAAGGCACGGCTGCTGCGCCGGTTCGCCGCGGAGGCGGGGGTGCCGCTGGCGCAGACGGTGGCGATCGGCGACGGGGCCAACGACCTGGACATGCTGAACGCGGCCGGGCTCGGGGTGGCGTTCAACGCGAAGCCGGTGGTGCGTCAGGCGGCGCACACGGCGGTGAACGTGCCGTTCCTGGACACCGTGCTGTATCTGCTGGGCATCACGCGCGAAGAGGTCGAGGCCGCGGACGTCGGCGAGGAGGACCTGCCGCACTGAGCGGTGGGGGTACGGAGGAGGGCCCGGGTGTCGGTCGACGCCCGGGCCCTCCTCCGTGAGGGCTTCCGTGAGGAATCAGGTGTACGGGATCAGCCGTACGGGATCAGGCGTACGGGACCAGCCGTACGGGATCAGGCGTTCGGGGTCCAGAAGTGGACGAGCCGGCCGACGCCGTGCTCCACGGACTTCCAGGAGCCGTTGAAGGTGACGACGGCGAAGGCGGAGGTCGGGAAGCCGCTGCGGTTCATCCGGGCGAGGGTGTCGCCTTCCGCGTCGCCGGCGAGGGCGTCGGCGAGCGCGTGCATGCCGGGGTTGTGGCCGATGAGCAGGAGGTTGTTCACCGTGTCCGGGGTCTCGTTGACCAGGGCGATGAGCTCGCCGAGGGAGGCCTCGTACATCCGCTCCTCGTACACCGTCTTGGGGCGCGCGGGCAGCTCGTGGACGGCCAGCTTCCAGGTCTCGCGGGTGCGGGCGGCGGTCGAACAGAGGGCCAGGTCGAAGGCGATGCCGCTGTCGGCGAGCTTGCGGCCGGCCACCGGGGCGTCCTTGCGGCCTCGGTCGGCGAGCGGTCGCTCGTGGTCGGAAGAGTCGTTCCAGTCTGCCTTCGCGTGCCGGAGCACCACGATGCTGCGGGGTGTATCGACGCTCATGGTCCACAGCTTCGCACGAAACCGGCCACTCCGACTCAGAGAGAGAGCGTTTGCCAGACGTGCTCCAGGACCCGGCCGACCGCCGGGTCACCCAGGGTCGCGCCGGTCTCGCCCGACCCGGTCATGAGGACCAGGAGGGCGAGGAAGGCGGCTGCCGGGAGGGCGAGGGCCCACCAGGGCAGCCGGGTGTCGACGCCGGTGGTCGTGGTCCGGATGCCGGGGTGCGTGGGGGCCGACATGGCCGCCTCCGTGGGTGAGTTCCGCGCTTTCGCCGTTGTCACCAACGTACGGATCGCGCTTCCTCCGGCACATCCGGTGATCCACCCACTTCACCCTGAGACCCACCCCCTAGGGGATGCGGGGGTTGTCCCCACCTCCGGGGGCCGCCGCCCGGTGCGCGGGACGGCGGAAGCTCACGGGAGCCGGACCGTCACGGGGAGGCGAAGGTGGCGATGACGGCGATGACGACCGAGATGCCGAGCATCGCGCCGAGCACGATGAGCAGCTTCTTCTGGCCGTTCTGGGGGTTGGGTTCGAGGACTGGCATGGGAACAGTCTTACATCTCAGCATTCGTCCTCGACCGTCCGGTCCCTGCCCGCCAGGGTTCCGACGATCATCTGCGGCACCATCAGTCCGCCCATGAGGGCGATGGGCAGTCCCCAGCCACCGCTGTGCTGGTAGAGCACGCCGACGAGGAGGGGGCCGGGGATCGAGATCAGGTAGCCGACGCTCTGCGCGAAGGCGGAGAGCCGGACGACGCCGGCGCCGGTGCGCGAGCGCATGCCGATCATCGTGAGGGCGAGCGGGAAGGAGCAGTTGGAGATGCCGAGGAGTACGGCCCAGGCCCAGGCTCCGGCGGCGGGGGCCAGGAAGAGTCCGGTGTAGCCGGTGAGTCCGCACAGGCCGAGGGCGACGACGATCCGGCCCTGGTTCTTCATCCGGGTCGCGAGCCGGGGGATGACGAAGGCGAGCGGGACGCCCATGACCATGGTGACGGCGAGGAGCACGCCCGCGGTGGTGGCGGGGACGCCGGAGTCGCGGAAGATCTGCGGCATCCAGCCCATGGTGATGTAGGCGCCGGTGGCCTGGAGGCCGAAGAAGACGCCGAGCGCCCAGGCGGTGCGGCTGCGGGTGATCCGCGGCGCGGGGGCCTGCGGTGCGCGGGTCCGCGGTGCGCGGGCCTGCGGTGCGCGGGCCTGCGGTGCGCGGGCCTGCGGTGCGCGGGCCTGCGGTGCGCGGGTC
>NZ_JBSHDU010000138.1:0-11262 GCF_053616475.1 Streptomyces sp. NPDC055815
GCGTCCGTCGTTCCGTCGCGACGACCGTCCCTCCTACGGCCAGCGTGACGACCGTCGTGACGACAACCGCGGTGGCGGCTTCCGCCGTGACGACCGTGGCGGCGACAACCGTGGCGGTGGCTTCCGTCGCGATGACCGTCGTGATGAGCGTCCGTCGTTCCGTCGGGACGACCGTCCCTCCTACGGGCAGCGTGACGACCGTCGTGACGAGCGTCCCTCGTCGTTCCGCCGTGACGACCGGCGCGATGACCGTCGTGACGAGCGTCCCTCGTCCTTCCGTCGTGACGACAGCCGGGGCGGTGGCTTCCGCCGTGACGACCGTGGCGGGGACAGCCGCGGCGGTGGCTTCCGTCGCGACGACCGCGGTGGCGACCGTGGCGGGTTCCGCGGCCGTGACGACCGCGGCGGTGACCGTGGTGGGTACCGGGGCCGTGACGACCGGGGCGGCGACCGCGGTGGGTACCGCGGCCGGGACGACCGCGGCGGCTTCGGGCGTCGTGACGACCGGGACCGTGGCGACCGCGCGCCGATCAAGCGTCTGCCGATCCCTCCGGAGGTCACCGGTGAGGAGATCGACCCGGATGTGCGCCAGGAGCTGATGAGCCTGCCCAAGGGGCTCGCCGAGGACGTCTCGCGCAACCTCGTCATGGTCGCCCAGCTCATCGACGAGGACCCGGAGAAGGCGTACGGGTACTCCCGTGTCGCCCTGCGGCTCGCGTCCCGTGTCGCCGCCGTCCGCGAGGCCGCCGGCTTCGCCGCGTACGCCACGCAGAAGTACTCCGAGGCCCTCGCCGAGTTCCGCGCGGCCCGTCGGATGAGCGGCGGTGTCGAGCTGTGGCCCGTCATGGCCGACTGCGAGCGCGGCCTCGGCCGGCCCGAGCGTGCCCTCGCCATGGCCGGTGAGCCCGAGGTGCAGAAGCTGGACAAGGCCGGGCAGGTCGAGATGCGGCTCGTCGCCGCCGGCGCCCGCCGGGACCTGGGTCAGCTCGACGCGGCCATCGTGACCCTGCAGAGCCCCGAGCTCGCCTCCAGTGCCGTGCACCCGTGGACCGCGCGCCTGCGGTACGCCTACGCCGACGCGCTGCTCGCCGCCGGCCGTGAGCGCGAGGCCCGCGAGTGGTTCGCCAAGGCCCTCGAGGCCGACAAGGACGGCGCCACGGACGCCTCCGACCGGCTCGCCGAGATGGACGGCGTCGAGTTCGTCGACGCGTTCGACGAGTCCGACGACGAGGACGAGCTGGACGTGTCGGACGAGATCGACGAGTCGGATGTCGTCGACGTCGAGCTCGATGAGGACGAGGACGACGAGGACGAGGACGAGGACGACGACCGGGACGGCGACAAGGGCTGATCCCGGCCGGTAGGGAAGAAGGGCGGCACCCGTCGGGTGCCGCCCTTCTTCGTTTCCCCGCTCTCAGTCCAGCGCCAGGCTTCTCAGGACCAGGCCCGTCGCCGGCTTCGGGCCGAAGGAGGTCGACTTGCGGGGCATCGTGACGCCCTGGCGGGCGAGGTCGCGGACGACCTCCTCCCGTACCGGGTGCATGAGGACCGCCGTACCGCCGCGGCGTTCCGCCTGGGCGACCGCCGCCTCCGTGTCGTGGATGTAGGCGATGTCCTCGGGGGCGTCCGGGATGTGCCAGACGTTCTCCAGGAGCGTGGAGTGCAGGACCGTCGCGTCCAGGGTCCGCCAGGCCTGGGGGCGGTCCGTGCGGATCGTGCGGTCCAGGAGGGCGGGGTCCGGGCGGTCCAGGAGGTGGAAGGCGCCGTCGCCCGCGAGGAGGAAGGCGTTGCCCTCGGCCGCGGCCGTCTCCAGGGCCTCCAGGGCGACCGGGAGCGGCCGGTCGATGCGGCGCACCCGGAAGGAGTCGCCGAGGGCCGTGAGGGCGTCGGCGACCGGCAGGCGGTTGAGGAGGCGGTGGATGGCGCGGACCCGCAGCGGGTAGCGGGCGGTGTCGATGAGGAGGACCAGGCCGTAGTTCCAGGGGCCGGGTGCCGCGTGCTCCTCGCGCAGGCGCAGGTAGGTCGCCCAGCGGTGGTGGCCGTCGGCGATGAGGGCCTGGTGGGCGGCCAGTTCGCCGGCGATCGTGGCGAGTTCGGCGGGGTCCGTGACCGACCAGAGGCGGTGCTGGAAGCCGTCCTCCGTGGTCGTGGAGAGCAGCGGCTCGCGTCGGACGGTGCGCTCGATGACGGCGTCGGCGCCGCCCTCGTCCCCTCCGACGTACGTGAGGAGCAGCGGCTCCAGGTTCGCGGCCGTGGTCCGCATCAGGGCGGCGCGGTCCTCGACGACGTGCGGCATGACGTCCTCGTGGGGGAGGACGATGCCCTCGGCCGGGGTGGAGAGTTCCAGGGCGCCGATGATGCCGCGCTGGAGGATGCCGTCGCCGTTCTGCTCGTACACGTAGAGCGCGGGCTCCGGGTCCGGGGCGAGGACGCCGTCCGCGAGCCAGCGGTCGAGGGTGACGGCGGCCTTGCGGTGGCGGGTGCCGGCGGTGATCGCCTGCGGGAGGATCAGCCGGACGATGTTGTGCGGATCGGCGGACTCCAGATGGAGCAGTCCGTCAGGTCGTACGACGACGTCGTAGGGAGGGGACGTCACGGCGGCGAGGCTGCCGACCCGCTCGGGGACGTAACGGAGTCCGCGGAACGGGGCCAGGCGCAGGCCTGTGGCGTCGTCGCGGACGTCGTCGGCCGCGTGACCTGAGGTGTTCATCCTGTCATCGTATGTGGGCGGGCATGAGCGATGATCGGGAGAGTGGGGGAATTCACCCGGTGATCTGAGGAGTGTGCGGTGACGGTGCGGAACGGCCAGGGACGGCGTGACGGCGGCAGGAAGCACCCCGGCGGCAGCGAGGTCGCGCTGAGCGAGGCGTACGACACGGCGCTCCTGGACCTGGACGGTGTCGTGTACGCGGGCGGGGAGGCCGTGCCGCACGCCGTGGAGGCGCTCGGCGTGGCCAGGGCCGGCGGGATGCACCTGGCGTACGTCACCAACAACGCGCTGCGGACGCCCGGGGAGGTGGCCGGGCATCTGACGGAGCTCGGGGTGCCCGCGGAGGCCGGGGACGTGGTCACCTCGGCGCAGGCGGCGGCCCGGATGATCGCGGACGACCTGCCGGCCGGGTCCAGGGTGCTGGTCGTCGGCGGCGAGGGGCTGCGGGTGGCGCTGCGCGAGCGGGGTCTCGTACCGGTGGACTCGGTGGACGACGACCCGGCGGCGGTCGTGCAGGGGTACGGCGGGCCGGGGATGCCGTGGGCGCGGTTCGCGGAGGCGGCGTACGCGGTGGGGCGCGGGGTGCCCTGGTACGCCTCGAACACGGATCTGACGATTCCCGGGGCGCGGGGGATCGGGCCGGGGAACGGGGCGGCGGTGGAGGTCGTACGGATCGCCACCGGGCACCGCTTCGAGCCGAAGGTCGCGGGGAAGCCGCTGCCGCCGATGCACCGGGAGACCGTGCTGCGGACGGGGGCCGAGCGGCCGCTGGTGGTGGGGGACCGGCTGGACACGGACATCGAGGGGGCGTTCAACGGCGGGGTCGACTCGCTGCTCGTGCTGACCGGGGTGACGGACGTGGCGCAGTTGCTCGCGGCCGTGCCCGAGCACCGGCCGACGTATGTGGCGGCCGATCTGCGGGGGCTGCTCACGGGGCAGCCCGCCGTCGTCGGGGACGGCGACGGGGGCTTCGTGTGCGGGGGGTGGCGGGCCTCCGTGAGCGGCGGTGAGCTCGTCCTCGACGGCGCGCCGGGCGACGGGGCGGACGTGATGGACGGGGTGCGGGCGCTGTGCGGGGCGGCGTGGTCCGCGGCGGACGCGCCCGGTGGGGGCGTGCCGGACGCGGGGAAGGTGCTGGCGCAGCTCGGGGTGTGAGACTCCGGCACCCCGGGCGGAGAGTGAAGTTGGGTAGGCTAACCTAACTTCGCGTGGCTCGTGGTCGTCACCGCCTGGCACGACCACGGACGAGAAGCGGGAGTGCGGGTATGGACGGTCGTCAGCAGCAGCGCCTGAGCGCGGAATCGGTGACCCTGGCGTACGAGCAGCGGGTCATCGCCCGCGAGCTGACCGTCGCGATCCCCGACAACTCGTTCACCGTCATCGTCGGCCCCAACGCCTGCGGCAAGTCCACCTTGCTGCGCGCCCTCTCCCGGATGCTGAAGCCGAGCGAGGGCCGCGTCCTGCTCGACGGGCAGTCGATCCACACGATGCCCGCCAAGAAGGTCGCCAAGACCCTCGGGCTGCTGCCGCAGACCTCCGTGGCCCCCGACGGCATCACCGTCGCCGACCTCGTCGCGCGCGGCCGCTACCCGCACCAGGGGCTGCTGCGCCAGTGGTCCCCGGAGGACGAGCGGATCGTCCAGGAGTCGATGGAGTCCACCGGTGTCGCCGAGCTCGCCGGGCGGTACGTGGACGAGCTCTCGGGCGGGCAGCGCCAGCGCGTCTGGATCGCCATGGCGCTCGCCCAGCAGACCCCGCTGCTGCTGCTCGACGAGCCCACCACGTACCTCGACATCCAGCATCAGATCGACGTCCTCGACCTGTGCGCCGAACTGCACGAGACGCAGGGGCGGACGCTCGTCGCCGTCCTGCACGACCTCAACCACGCGGCTCGGTACGCGACCCACCTCATCGCCGTCCGCGACGGCGAAGTCGTCGCCGAGGGTCCGCCGTCGGAGATCGTGACCGCCGATCTCGTCGAGCGGGTCTTCGGGCTGCGCTGCCAGGTCATCGACGACCCCGAGACGGGGACGCCGCTGGTCGTACCGGCCGGGCGGAAGGCACGCGGCCGGGCGGCCGTGCCGGCGCAGGCCGAGGAGCCGGCCGATCAGGAGCCCGCGCTGCAGAAGTGACCCTGCCGGGGAAGCGCCTCGTGCGGGCGCGCCCCCGGGGTGGTTACAGGAGTGAGCGCAGCCGCAGGAGGTCGCGGAAGCCGGCCTCCAGTCTGACCCGGCCCGCGGCCCAGGCCTTCGCGAAGTTCAGCTCGCCGGCCACCATCGCCACCAGGTCGTCGCCGGTCATCGCGAGCCGGATCTGCGCCTTCGCCGGCGGCGGGCCGTCCACCGTCCCGTCCACCCGGATCCGGCCGTCCGCGAGACGGCCCGTGAACGTCGTGTCCAGGTCCGTGATGTGGCAGCTCAGGCTGCGGTCGAGCGCGGCCGCACCGCGCACGCCCTCGTCCGCCCGCGCGAGATTGTCCGAAAGTCTGTCCAGTGCGCCGCGGCACTCCGTGATCGTCGCCATCGCCGTCGACGGTACCCCAGGGCTTCGCGGTAGCGTCGGGGCATGAGCGACACCACCCCCGAAGCCCCGCGGGAGCAGGACCCCGCCGAGCCGTACGAACCCGCAGCGGTCGCGCCGCTCGGTGTCGCCGTCGAGCTCACCGGCCATCCCGCCGTCGACGCCGGTCTCGCGCGTCTCGCCGAGCTCGACCACCTCCCGGCGGACGGACACCTGGAGGTGTACGAGGATGTACACCGTGGACTGCGCGCCGAGCTGACCTCGCTCGACACGCACCCCGCCCCCCGTCCGTACGACAACAGGAGCTGAACCGAACGTGGCAGGAGTGGCACGCCGCCGTCTCGACGCCGAGCTGGTCCGGCGCAAGCTCGCGCGCTCGCGCGAGCACGCCAGCCAGCTGATCGCCGCGGGCCGGGTGACCGTCGGCAAGACCGTCGCCACCAAGCCCGCCACCCAGGTCGAGACCGCCGCGGCCATCGTCGTCGTCCAGGACGACTCCGACCCCGACTACGTCTCGCGCGGCGGCCACAAGCTCGCCGGGGCCTTCGCCGCCTTCGTGCCGCAGGGCCTGAAGGTCGAGGGCCGGCGCGCCCTGGACGCCGGAGCCTCCACCGGCGGCTTCACCGACGTCCTGCTGCGCGCGGGCGCCGCCCATGTCGTCGCCGTCGACGTCGGCTACGGACAGCTCGCCTGGTCGCTGCAGAGCGACGAGCGGGTCACCGTGAAGGACCGTACGAACGTGCGCGAGTTGACGCTCGACGCCATCGACGGAATCCCGGTCGACCTCGTCGTCGGCGATCTGTCCTTCATCCCGCTCGGTCTCGTCCTGCCCGCCCTCGCCGCCTGCACGGCGCCCGGCGCCGACCTCGTCCTCATGGTCAAGCCCCAGTTCGAGGTGGGCAAGGAGCGGCTCGGCACGGGCGGCGTCGTACGGTCCACCGAGCTCCGCGCGGACGCCGTGAAGAACGTGGCCCGGCAGGCCGGAGAGCTCGGCCTCGGCGTTCTCGGCGTCACCGCGAGCCCGCTGCCCGGCCCCTCGGGCAACGTCGAGTACTTTCTGTGGCTGCGGGCAGGCGCGCCCGCGCTGGATCCGGCGGACGTCGACCGCGCCGTGGCGGAGGGACCTCGTTGAGCTCAACGGCAGCAGCACCATCGGGAACTACACGCACCGTCTTCCTGCTCGCGCACACCGGCCGCCCGGCCGCCGTGCGCAGCGCCGAACTGGTCGTCCTGGGGCTGCTGCGCAGCGGCATCGGCGTCCGCGTCCTGGAGGCGGAAGCCGCGGACCTGCCGCTGCCGCCGTCCGTCGAGAAGGTGCCGGAGGCCTGCTCCGACGCGCTCGACGGCTGTGAACTCCTCGTCGTCCTCGGCGGCGACGGCACCCTGCTGCGCGGCGCCGAGTTCTCCCGCGCCTCCGGCGTGCCCATGCTCGGCGTCAACCTGGGACGCGTCGGCTTTCTCGCGGAGGCCGAGCGCGACGACCTCGACAAGGTCGTCGACCGGGTCGTCACCAAGGCGTACGAGGTCGAGGAGCGGATGACCCTCGACGTCACCGTGTACGAGAACGGCGACGTCCTGCACCGCGACTGGGCGCTCAACGAGGCCGCCGTGCAGAAGGTCTCGCCCGAGCGGATGCTGGAGGTCGTCCTCGCGATCGACGGCCGCCCGGTCACCGGCTTCGGCTGCGACGGGGTGATCTGCGCGACACCCACCGGCTCCACCGCGTACGCCTTCTCGGCGGGCGGGCCGGTCGTCTGGCCCGAGGTCGAGGCTCTCCTCATGGTCCCGATCGGGGCCCACGCCCTCTTCGCCAAGCCGCTGATCACCACGCCCCAGTCGGTGCTCGCCGTCGAGGTCGAGCCGCACACCCCGCACGGGGTGCTGTGGTGCGACGGGCGGCGGACCGTGGAACTCCCGGCAGGCGCCCGTGTCGAGGTACGGCGGGGCGCCGTGCCCGTGCGGCTCGCCCGGCTGCACCACGCCTCCTTCACCGACCGGCTCGTCGCCAAGTTCGCCCTGCCCGTGTCGGGGTGGCGCGGCGCACCGCACTGATCCCCGGCCCGCTCCGTAACGAGTGGTGCTCCCGAGGGTTACGCACGGGGGCGATGTCGCATCCGACCCGGGAAACCTCGTATGGTCTGGGGCGTGCTGGAGGAGATGCGGATACGGTCGCTCGGGGTCATCGACGACGCGGTGGTCGAGCTGTCGCCCGGCTTCACCGCGGTGACCGGTGAGACCGGTGCGGGCAAGACCATGGTCGTGACCAGCCTGGGGCTGCTGCTCGGCGGACGTGCCGACCCGGCCCTGGTGCGGATCGGCGCGGCGTCGGCCGTCGTCGAGGGGCGGATCAGCGTGCCCGCGGGCGCGCCCGCCGCCGTCCGCGCCGAGGAGGCCGGTGCCGAGCTCGACGAGGGCGTGCTGCTCGTCAGCCGTACCGTCTCGGCCGAGGGACGCTCGCGCGCCCACCTCGGCGGGCGCTCCGTGCCCGTCGGGCTGCTCGCGGAACTCGCCGACGAGCTCGTCGCCGTCCACGGCCAGACCGACCAGCAGGGACTGCTCAAGCCCGCCCGGCAGCGCGGTGCGCTCGACCGGTACGCGGGCGAGGCCGTCTCCGTGCCGCTCGCCGCCTACGGCGAGGCGTACCGGCGGCTGCGCGCCGTCACCGCCGAGCTGGACGAGATCACCACGCGCGCGCGTGAGCGGGCCCAGGAGGCCGATCTGCTGCGCTTCGGGCTCGGTGAGATCGAGGCCGTCGAGCCGCGCGCCGGCGAGGACGTCGAACTCGCCGCCGAGGCCGAGCGGCTCGGACACGCCGAGGCCCTCGCCTCCGCCGCCGCGCTCGCGCACGGCGCCCTCGCGGGCAACCCCGAGGACCCCGAGGCCGTCGACGCGACCACCCTGGTTGCGGGCGCGGGCCGGGCCCTGGAGGCCGTACGGTCGCACGACCCGGCCCTGGCCGGGCTCGCCGACCGGATGGGCGAGATCTCCATCCTGCTGTCCGACGTGGCACAGGAGCTGGCCGGATACGCCGACGACCTGGACGCCGACCCGCTCCGGCTCGCCGCCGTCGAGGAGCGGCGCGCCGCCCTCACCCAGCTGACCCGGAAGTACGGCGAGGACATCGCCGGAGTCCTCGCCTGGGCCGAGGAGAGCGCCGGACGGCTCGGCGAGCTCGACGGCGACGACGACCGGATCGAGGAGCTCACCGCCGAGCGGGACCGGCTGCGCGACGAGCTGTCGGTGCTCGCGCAGGCGCTCACCGACGCGCGCACGGAGACCGCCGCCCGGTTCGCCGACGCGGTCACCGCCGAGCTCGCCTCCCTCGCCATGCCGCACGCGCGCGTGTCCTTCGCCATCGCGCAGACCGAGGACGAGGAGGGCGTCGAGGTCGGCGGCCGCCGCGTCGCCTACGGCCCGTCCGGGGCCGACGAGGTCGAGCTGCTGCTCGCCCCGCACCCCGGCGCCCCGCCCCGGCCCATCGCCAAGGGCGCGTCCGGCGGTGAGCTGTCCCGCGTGATGCTCGCGGTGGAGGTCGTCTTCGCCGGGGTCGACCCGGTGCCGACGTACCTCTTCGACGAGGTCGACGCGGGCGTCGGCGGCAAGGCGGCCGTCGAGATCGGCCGCCGGCTCGCCAAGCTCGCCAAGTCCGCGCAGGTCGTCGTCGTCACCCACCTCCCGCAGGTCGCGGCCTTCGCCGACCGGCAGCTGCTCGTCGAGAAGACCAACGACGGCTCCGTGACCCGCTCCGGGGTCACCGTCCTGGAGGGCGAGGAGCGCGTCCGGGAGCTGTCCCGGATGCTCGCCGGCCAGGAGGACTCCGAGACGGCCAGGGCCCACGCGGAGGAGCTCCTCGCCACGGCCCGGGCGGACGCGTGACCGGCGCCTTCGGGCGGATCGGTGCGGGGTCGGCGGCCGGGCTCGGGCGGATCGTTGCGGGGTCGGCGGCCGGGCTCGGGCGGATCGGGACCTTCGCCGCGGCCTTCGGTGCGACCCGGCTCGCGTACGGGCAGCTGAGGCGGCGGCCGCCGGGGAACCCGCGGAGCTGGCAGCGGACCAACTACGCGGACCGGCCGGTCTCCCTGCTCGCCGGTCCCGCCGTCGCCTTCGGCTCGGCCGCCGCCGTCCTGCCCGCCGCGCCCGCCGCCTCCCTCGCCGTCGCCTCGGCGGCCGTGTGCGGCCGCTACGACGACCTGCGGGGCGACCACCGGCGCGGGTTCCGGGCGCATCTGGGGGCGCTCCGGGGCGGTGAGGTGACCAGCGGGGCCGTGAAGCTGTTCGGGATCGGTGCCGCCTCGCTCGCCGCCGGGGCCCTCCTCAAGGAGAAGCCCCTCGACAAGGTCCTCGCCGGCGTCGTCATCGCCGGCACCGCGCACCTGGTGAACCTCGTGGACGTACGGCCCGGGCGCGCGGGCCTGCTCGTCCTCGGGCTCGCTGCGCCCGGCCTCCTCCGGGGGTCCCTCGCGGCCGCCCCGATGGGGGCCGCCGCGGCGCTCCTCGGCGACGACCTCGGCGAGGAGATCATGCTCGGCGACATGGGCGCGCACGCGCTCGGCGCCGCCGTCGGCAGCGCCGTCGCCGCGTCCAACGGGCGGCTCGGACTCGCCGCCCACGCGGGCGGGTTGCTCGCCGCGGCGGTGTGGGGGGAGCGGACCGCCCCCGCGGGGTAGCGGGCCGAGACTCCGTGCGCTCACCCGTGTGGGTGAACCCGTGGTGCGGGTCGTCGCGCCGTACGCCTTCCGCGCAGGGGAACGACGCCATTTCGGTGCCGGAACGTGCGTACGGTCCGGGGTACGGGCTGGCATCCTTGGGCGCGTGACACAGCTCCGTACGGTCCAAGTGCTGGGCGGCGGCGGTGCGGGCAGCAGCGCGCACGTCCGATCACTTGCCTCGGGGCTGGTGGCGAGGGGCGTGCGGGTGACCGTGTGCGCCCCGGCCGAACTCGACCGCGCATACGACTACCTGGGCGCCGGCGCGCACTTCGTGCCGTTGCCGCGCCTCGGCGACCCCGCGACCGTCACCGCGCTCCGCAACGCCTGCATCGGCGCCGACGTGGTCCACGCGCACGGCCTCCAGGCCTCCGTACGGGCCGCGCTCGCGCTCACCGGGGGCACCCGGACCCCGCTCGTGACCACCTGGCACAGCCGGAACCACGTCGACGGGGCGCGGGGCGGGGTGCTGCGGCTCCTCGAACGGAAGGCCGCGCGGGCCGCGACCGTCGTCCTCGGCACATCCTCCGAACTCGTCGACCGGGCCCGGCGGCGCGGGGCCCGGGACGCCCGCCTCGCCCCCGTCACCGTGCCCGCCGCGCGCGGGCCCGTCTGCCTCCACGACGGCAAGGCCCGCGCCGAACTCGGCGCCGTCGACCGGCCCCTGCTCATGGCCGTCGGCGCGCTCGAACGCGGCCGCGGGTACCGGACGCTCCTCGACGCGGCCCGGCTGTGGCGCGACCTCGATCCGGAGCCGCTGCTCGTCATCGCCGGGGAAGGGCGTGAACGGGCCTTCCTGCAACGGCGGATCGTCGAGGAACGGCTCTCCGTGCGGCTCATCGGGCGGCGGGACGACGTCGCCGAGCTGCTCGCCGCGGCCGACGTCGCGGTCCTCCCCTCGCGGTGGGAGGCCCGCTCCCTGCTCGCGCAGGAGGCGCTCCGGCTCGGGGTGCCGCTCGTCGCGACGGCCGTCGGCGGCGTACCGGAACTCGTCGGTGACGCGGCGGAGCTCGTGCCGTACGGGGACGCGGGGGCCCTGGCGGGGGCGGTGCGGGGGCTGTTGGAGGACGCGGACCGGCGGATGGACCTGGCGGCGGCGGGGCGGGTGCAGGCGGGGTCCTGGCCTACGGAGGACGAGACGGTGGCGCATGTACTGGCGGTGTACGACGAGTTGTCGGGCCGGTAGTCGTTCCATGGGGCCTGCGCCCCGCCCGTTGTGGGCGCGCTTCCGCCCCGTTGTGGGCAGGCGTTCCGCAAGGGGCGATGGGGGTCCCCCCTGCTCGAGCGAAGCCGAGAGCTTGGGGGAGGGTGGGCACAACGGACGGC
>NZ_JBSHDU010000139.1:0-11123 GCF_053616475.1 Streptomyces sp. NPDC055815
GCCGCCGCGCCCCCCCCCCAAACCCCCCCCGGGGGGGGGCGGGGCGCCCGCCCCCCGCCGGGGCCGGCCCGCCGCGGCACCGGCGCACGAACGGGGGGAACCCACCCATGTCCACGCCTCGTGAGCGGCTCGCCGACGCCCGCCTCTACCTGTGCACCGACGCCCGGAAGCGCCAGGGCGACCTGCCCGCCTTCCTGGACGCCGTGCTCTCCTCCGGCGTGGACATCGTGCAGCTCCGCGACAAGGGCATGGAGGCCGGTGAGGAGCTGGAGCACCTCGCCGTCTTCGCCGAGGCCGCCCGCCGGCACGGCAAGCTCCTCGCGGTGAACGACCGGGCCGACGTCGCCCACGCCATCGGCTCCGACGTCCTCCACCTCGGCCAGGGCGACCTGCCCGTGCCCGCCGCCCGCGCGATCCTCGGCGAGGAGCTGCTGATCGGCCGCTCCTGCCACGCCGAGACCGAGGTCGCCGCGGCCGCCGCCGAGCCGGGCGTGGACTACTTCTGCACCGGCCCCTGCTGGCCCACCCCCACCAAGCCCGGACGGTACGCACCGGGGCTCGGCCTCGTGCGGTACGCGGCGGAGCTGGCGCAGGACCGGCCCTGGTTCGCCATCGGCGGCATCGACGAGACCAACCTCGACGAGGTCCTGGACGCGGGCGCCCGCCGGATCGTCGTCGTCCGCGCCATCACCGAGGCCGACGACCCCGCCGCCGCGACGGCGGCCCTCGCCAAGCGGGTCCGCGAGCGCGCCGAGGCCTGACGGACGCGTCCGCGGGGAGCCCGGAACGGCTGTCCGAAAAGGTGTCCACCACTCGGACGCCGTCTACGCGGCTCACCGGACCGCGTCTAACCTGCCGGTATGGCCCTTGGAACCGCTTCCGTCCGATCGGACCGTGCACGCACGGTCCGCGAGATCCTCGCTGCCGGTGACACGTCGTACTCCTTCGA
The DNA here is from genome assembly GCF_053616475.1 of Streptomyces sp. NPDC055815. Taxonomy (NCBI): domain Bacteria; kingdom Bacillati; phylum Actinomycetota; class Actinomycetes; order Kitasatosporales; family Streptomycetaceae; genus Streptomyces; species Streptomyces sp. NPDC055815. The sequence goes on from NZ_JBSHDU010000139.1 coordinate 950, forward strand.
GTTCTACGCGCCCCGCACCGAGAAGGGCGAGCAGGTCCTCTGGAACGCCATGCGGCGGGTCGAGGCGGTCGGCCCCAGCTTCGTCTCCGTGACCTACGGCGCCGGCGGCTCCACCCGCGGCGGCACCGTCAAGGCCACCCAGAAGATCGCCTCCGACACCACGCTCACCCCCGTCGCCCACCTCACGGCCGTCGACCACTCGGTCGCCGAGCTGCGGAACGTCCTCGGCCAGTACGCCGACGCCGGCATCCGCAACATGCTCGCGCTGCGCGGCGACCCGGCGGGCGACCCGCTGGGAGAGTGGATCGAGCACCCGGAGGGCGTGAAGTACGCCGCCGACCTCGTCCGGCTGATCAAGGAGTCCGGAGACTTCTGCGTCGGCGTCGCCGCCTTCCCGGAGATGCACCCCCGCTCCACCGACTGGGACACGGACATCCGGCACTTCGTGGACAAGTGCCGGGCGGGCGCCGACTACGCGATCACCCAGATGTTCTTCGACCCGGAGAACTATCTGCGGCTCCGCGACAGCGTGGAGAAGGCGGGCTGCGAGACCCCGATCATCCCCGAGGTCATGCCCGTCGTGAACGTGAAGACCCTCGACCGGCTGCCCCAGCTGAGCAACGCCTCCTTCCCCGCGGATGTGAAAGAGCGCATCCTCGCCGTCAAGGACGATCCCGCCGCTGTACGCTCCATCGGTATCGAGTTCGCGACGGAGTTCTGCGCGCGTCTGCTCTCCGAGGGTGTCCCCGGACTGCACTTCATCACGCTCAACAGCTCCACCGCGACGCTCGAGATCTACGAGAATCTCGGACTGCACCAGCAGTCGTGACCGGTCGTACCCGCCCCGACCCGCGGCGGTGACCGTGGAGAGGGGCGGCGGGGCATGGGGTGGACGGTCCTCTACATCGCGTTCGGCGTGGTCGCACTGTGGCTGCTGGGGGAGGTGCTCCTCCAGTACAAGGCGCGGCTGCGCTGGCGCCTGCTCGCCTTCGGCGGCTTCCTCTGCGTGGTCCTCGGCGTCCTGCTGCCCTCGGTCTTCGTCATCATCGCCGGGGCCGTCGCCTTCGCCGTCGGCCAGACGTATGTGACGCTCTCCTTCCGCCGCGGCTTCTCCACCGGCTGGGCGATCGGCGGCAACCCGGGGGCGAGCCGCCGCCGCAAGGCCGCCGCACCGGCCGAGGCCGGGCCCACCCTGGAGGTCACCGAGCTCTCGTACGACACGGAGGACGGCGGGTACGAGGACGGGTCCCTTCACGGCGGGCACCCGGAGAGCGCCGCCGAGACCACGGCGGTCTACGAGCCGCAGCCGATGCCCGAGGACACCGGCCAGTACGGGATCTACGAGACCGCCGGCCAGGGCGCCGGATACGGGACGGGCTACGACCCCTACGCGTCCGGCTACCAGCAGCCCGGCTACGAGCAGACCTCCTACGAGCAGCAGCCGGCCTACGACTACGGCGCCACCGCCGGACAGCAGCAGTACGCCGCGTACTCCGACCCGTACATCGGCCCGGGCACGGACAGCCAGCAGTACGCCCCGTACTACACCGACCCCTACGCCCCCTCGTACACCTACGACACCCCGCCCGGCGGCGTCTGGGTCCCGCAGCAGCGCGACACCGAGCAGGCCCCGCAGCAGGCCCCGTACGGCTACGAGCAGCCGCACCCGGACGACCAGTACCGCTACTAGGGCCTGCCAGGACCTACTGGGAGCCGCGGAAGTCCGCGCCCTCCACGATGAGTCCGGCCACCAGCGCGCCCGACATGCCCGCGTGGGCGAGCCCGCCGCCCGGGTGCGACCAGCCGCCCGCGAAGTACAGGCCGGGCAGTGGGGAGCGGTTGGCGGCCGGCAGGTACAGCCCCCGGGCGCCCGCGAGCGCGGGGCCCGGGACCTCGGCGGAGCCGGTGTCCCGCCGGACGTCCTCCGGGGTCCGGACATGGCGCCAGAGCAGCCGCTCGGCGAGGCCGGGAACGGCCCGTCCGGCCGCCTCGACCATCCGGCCGGCGATCTCCTCCCCGTCCTGCCCGGGAACCAGGTCCACCGTCGCGGAGACCGTCACCGACTCGTGCGCGTCGTCCGGGCGCAGCGCCGGATCGTCCGGACGCAACACGGTCACCGTGGGCCGGCCCCCGGAGGCGTGGACGACCGTGCGGTGCACGGCGTCCGCCTCCCGGGCCCCGCGCAGGGCCAGACAGACCGTCATACGGCCCGTCAGGTCCGTCTCGACGGCCCGGGCCTCCACCCGGTCCCGGTAGGGACCCGGCAGGGGCGCGCCCGCCACGACGTGGTCGGCCTCCACGGTCTCGCCGCCCGCGAGCTCGATCCCCGTCGCCCGCCCGTCCTTCTCCAGAACGCCGATGACCTCGGCGTCGAACACGAACTCCACCCGCCGCTTCCGGCACCGCTCGTACACCGCGTCCGCGAGCGCCCGCAGGCCACCGGCCACGTACCAGCTGCCGAAGGTCTGCTCCAGGTACGGCAGGACGGCCGCCGAGGCGGGGGCGTGGGCCGGGTCGAAGCCGTACGACCACGCGTACGCGTCGAGGAGGGCCGCGAGCCGCGGATCGCGCAGCTCCCGCCTCCCGACCTGGCCGAGCGTCGTCGTCGGGCGCCGCAGCAGGCCCGCCTTCAGCGCCGGGTACGGCTCACGGGCGAGCGGAGCCGGGTCGGCCGGCTGCGGCTCCTCCAGGAGGGGGCGCCGGGTCCGGTCCCAGGCCTCACGGGCCCGCGTCAGGAAGTCGCCCCAGCGCTCGCCCGCCCCCGCGCCGAGCGCCGCGTCCAGCGCGGCGACCGTGCCGGCCCGCGAGGCGTTCGGCAGGTCGACCCGGGTGCCGTCCTCGAAGACATGACGGGCCGCCGGATCGACCTGCGTCAGCGAGACGCACTCCTCCAGCGGCTCCTTGCCGGTCTTCACGAACAGGTCCCGGTAGACCGCGGGCAGGTGCAGCAGCCCGGGACCGGTGTCGAAGGCGAAGCCGTCGCGCTCGAAGCGGCCGACCGCGCCGCCGTACGTCGACGTCCGCTCGTACACCGTCACCGTGTGTCCGGCGACCGCCAGTCGGGCCGCCGCCGCCATGGCGCCGAGTCCCGCGCCGATCACCACAATCCGTGCCATGCGGGCGAGCCTATCCGGCGCCTCCGACCCCGCCGGAGGGCAGGCCGGGCACGGTCAGAAGTGGTCGGACCCGTCGTCGGGCGGGGCCTGGGCCCGGGGGCGCGCCCCGACGGCCGCGAGCCGTCTCTCCTCCCGCCGCCGGGAGAAGCGCCGCCAGCCGCGGCGGATCTGCTTGGCCAGGAAGACCAGTATCGCCAGGCCCGCCAGGAGCAGGACGCCCGCGACGACCGACGCGGCCACGGGATGGAAGACGGCGAAGGTGACGATCGCCGCCACCCCGAGGTCCTCCGCCAGGCTCAGCAGGATGTTCGAGAACGGTTCCGGCGAGGTGTTGACCGCCATCCTCGTCCCGGCCTTGACGAAGTGACTGAGCAGGGCCGTCGAACCGCCGATCGCGCCCGCCGCCAGCTCCGGCAGCGAACCGTTCTGCCCGGCGAGCAGGGCGCCGACCACGGCTCCCGCGATCGGCCGGATCACCGTGTGGACGGAGTCCCATATCGAGTCGACGTACGGAATCTTGTCCGCCACCGCCTCGCACAGGAACAGCACGCCCGCCGCGACGAGGACATCGGTGCGCTGCAAGGACTCGGGCACCTCGTCGGTCAGCCCGGTCGCGCCGAAGACGCCGAACAGCAGGACCACCGCGTACGCGTTGATCCCGCTCGCCCAGCCGCTGGTGAACACGAGGGGGAGTACGGACACGCCCGCGATCGTAACCAGGACTGAGTATCCGTACCTAGGGGTCGAGATGAGTAGGTACGCGGATGGGGCCGGTGCGGGCGGAAGGAGAGAGTGGAGCACACGGAAGGGGCGCGGCTCCGGTACCGCCGGCACGGGGCTGCGGAACGGGGGCCGCGCGCCTGCCGGCACGGGGGTGCGGAAGAAGCCGGTGCGGTGAGGCTCGGGGGGATCGAGCCTCACCCCACCGGCGTTCCGTCGTTCCCGGTCTCAGCGGCCGCCCACGCGCCCGTGCAGCAGCCGCGAGAGCGCCGCGTGCACGTCGTCCAGCGAACGCTCGCTCTGGAAGGCCTGCCAGTCGAGCGCCGCCACCAGCACCATCCCGACCAGGGCCGCGGCCGTCAGCTGGACGTCGATCTCCTCGCTGAGCTCACCGGCCGAGACGCCCTCGCGCAGCACCCCCTCGACCACCGCGACGGCTTCCTGACGCACCACCAGGAGCGTGGAGTTCCAGGCCCGGTTGGTGCGCCAGAGCTCGGCCACGTACAGCTGGGTGAAGGCCGGGTAGCGGTCGATGAAGACGAGGCCCGCCCGGATCATCGCGTCCAGCGCGTCGACCTTGCTGCCGCCGCGCTCGGCGGTCTCCTCGGCCGCCGAGCGCAGGGAGGCGGTGAGCAGCGACACCCCGTGGCGCAGCAGCTCCTCGAAGAGCTCGGTCTTGCTCTTGAAGTTGTAGTAGACCGTGCCCTTGGCCACGCCGGCCCGCTCGGCGATCTCGTCCACCGTCGTCGCGGAGAAACCCTGCTCCGCGATGAGGGTGACGGCCGCCTCGTAGAGCTTGGTGCGGGTGGCCTGGCGTCGGGTGCTGCTGCTGTCCATGGCGTCGATTCTCACAGGTTCAGAGCGACAGTTCGGGGTGGAGCCGGTCCATCGTCCACACCTGCTTCTTGCGTGCCGAGACGGCGGTCAGGGCCAGGGCGCCGACGGTGAAGGCCGTCAGGACCGCGCAGGCCTGCCAGACCGGTCCCATGCCGCCGCCCGTGATCAGCCGGCGCAGCGCGTCGACCACGTGGCTCATCGGCAGGAAGGGGTGGACGGCGTTGAAGAAGCCCGGGCTGGTCTGGACGGGGTACGTGCCGCCCGCCGAGGTCAGCTGGAGCATCAGGAACGCGAGCACCAGGATCCGGCCCGCCGCGCCGAAGCGGGCGTTGAGCCACTGGATGATCGCGGCGAAGCAGCAGGTGACCAGGGCCAGGAAGCCGATCGTGCCGGCGGCCCTGGCCATCTGGAGGCCGAGACCCCAGTGCAGGACCGACATCAGGGCCGCGACCTGGAGGAGGCCGATCGCCGCCACCGGGAGCCAGCCCGCGAGCGCGATCCGCCAGGCGGAGCCGCCCGCCGCGAGGGCGCGCCGGTTCAGCGGCTGGATGAGCATGTACGCGACCATCGCGCCGACCCAGAGGGAGAGCGGGATGAAGTACGGGGCGAAGCCGGTGCCGTAGTTCGGCGCCTTGTGCAGGGACTGGGAGGCCAGCTTCACCGGGTCGGCCATGACCTCCGTACGCCGGTCGCGGTCCTGCTGGTCGTAGTCGGGGATCTGGTCGACGCCCTCCTTCAGGCCGGTGGCGAGGGTGCCCGAGCCGTCGGCCAGCTTGAACAGACCGCCGTCCAGATCGCCCGCGCCCTTCTTCAGCTTGCCGACGCCGGTGTCGAGGCTGACCGAACCGGTCTTCGCCCGGGTGATGCCGGTGTGCAGCTGGTCCGCGCCCGTCGCGACCTTCTGCGCGCCCGCGTTGAGCTCGTTGATCTTCCGGATGGCGCCCTCGACGTCCTCGTCGAGGTGCGGGGCGCGGGCGGCCAGCTCGTCGGCCTGCTTCTTCAGCTTGGCCAGGCGCGCGTCCAGGGTCTTCAGGTCGTCGGTGTTGTCCTTGGTGAGCTCGTGCACGTCGTCGGCGATCGTCGCGACGTCACCGGCGGTGACCGAGGCCTCCTTGAGCTTCTGGCAGATCCTGGGGTCGAGCGGGGGAGTGGTGGCGGGGGCCTCCAGGCACAGCTCGCGGTGGAGCCGGCCGAGACCGTCGTCGGCCTTGTGGGCGGCGGTGCGCACCAGGGGCGCGCGCTTCACCAGGTCGTCCAGGTTGTGCCGGGCGGCCGTGGCCGAGTCGGAGACGAGTCGGGCGGTGTCGCGGATCGACTTGCCGTTGTTCGCGAGGTACGGGCGGACCTTGTCGGCGGTGCCGTTCACCTTGTCGGCGAGGGCCTGCGTGCCGTTCGCGACCTTGCGGGAACCCTTCTCCAGGTCCGTGGCGCCCTTGTCGAGCTTCTTCAGGCCGGTGGCCAGGTCGCCGCTGCCGGCCTTGGCGTCGGTGAGGCCCTCCGACAGGCTCTTGGAGCCCTTCTTCGCCTTGTCCACGCCCTGCTTGAGGTCGGCCGCGCCCTTGGCGGCCTTGGCGGTGGCGTCGTGGATGTCGGAGAAGGAGATGAAGATCTTGTCGAGGAAGGTCCGCGAGGACTTCGTGGAGGCCGCTGTGCGCACCTCGGAGAAGACCGTCCGGGAGATCTGGCCGACGATGTAGTTGTTGGCGTCGTTCGTCCGCACCTGGAGCGCGCCCGTCTCGGGGGCGTCGCCGGAGCTGGAGGCGATGCGGGAGCTGAAGTCGCCGGGCATGGTCAGGGACAGGTAGTACGTCCCGTCCTCCACGCCCGCGCGTGCCTCGGCGTCGCTCACCCGGTGCCACTCGAAGGTCTTGCTCTCCAGGAGCCCCTCGGTGATGTCGTCACCGGCGTGGATCTCCTTGCCGCCGGCGGTGGCGCCGCGGTCCTCGTTGACGAGGGCGACGGGGATCTTGTCGAGCCTGCTGTACGGGTCCCAGAACGAGTACAGGTACAGGGCGCCGTACAGCAGGGGCAGCAGCAGGATCGCGACGAGCGCGGCGCGCGGCAGCTTTCCCCTGCCGAAGCGCTTCAGCTCAAGCGCGGCCAGTTTCGGCGAGCGCATCGGCCGCCCCCTCCTCGGTCGTGGCGTCGGTGGTGCCGTCGGCCGCCGTCTCCCCGACGGCGGTGTCTTCGGCGGCCGTCTTGTCGGCGGCGGTGTCTTCGGTGGCCTTGGCTGCGGTGGCCGTGTTCTCGGTGGCCTTGGCTTCGGCGGCGGTCGTGTTGTCGGTGGCCTCGGCTGCGGTGGCCGTGTTCCCGGTGGCCATGTTCTCGGCCGGCGCGGGCTCGGTTCCGTTCTCGCCCGGGACCGTCGTGATGCGCAGGGCGTCCTCGGGGGCCTCGCTGCAGACGGCGAGGACCGTCGTCCCGGACGCGGCCAGGGAGCGCAGCAGCGCCCAGGCCTCGGCGCGGTCGGCGTCCGAGAGCTTGAGGTCGGTGTCGTCCACGGCGAGCAGCCGGGGACGGCCGATCAGGGCCAGGGCGATCGAGAGCCGCAGCGCTTCGAGGCGCTCCAGGTCCCGTACGGAGGTCCGCTCGCCCTTCGGCAGGGCGTCGAGGTCCAGACCCACGGCCTTCACGGCCTCGTCGATCCGGGCCCGGGACGTCGCCGCGCGCTCGGCGGGGCGCCGCAGCAGGGCCCGTACGGCACCGTCGAAGCGGCGCTGGAGCAGGGCCCGCTCGCGCAGGTGCTCGGCGACCGTGAAGGCGGGGTCGAGCTCGCTGACGCCCGGGACCTGGCCGAGCGCGCTGATCCGGCGCACGGCGGCCATCTTGCGGGGCAGGAGGAGGCCGCCGACCTCGGCGTGGCCCTCGTGGGCCTTCATCCGGCCGGTGAGCGCGAGCAGCAGACAGGTGCGGCCCGAGCCCGAAGGGCCCTCGATCGCCACCAGCGCGCCGGGCTCGGCGCGGAAGGAGACCTGCCGGAAGGCCCAGCCGCGCGGCCCCTTCAGTCCGAAGCCGTCCGCGACGACGGCGGCGCCGTGCGGCTGTTCCTCGGTTTCCGTGCCCACGGACTCACCCCCCATTCCCCTTTTTGAACTGACCAGTCAGTTCAAAAGTTACCCCCGGGTTGGGTTTCAGGCAAAACCCCAGGTCAGCGCGATTGTCAGTGGGGCACGGCACGATGAACACATACGGCCACAGCGCCGTCACGCGACGACAGGAGGCTCGTCATGGCAAGCCCATCCGCAGCAGCCGCGCCCCGCCGCCGTCCCACCCCCGGGGAGGCGGGACCCGGCTCCGACATCCACCCCGTCACGCGCCGCTCCGCCGCCCCGCTCGCCGCCCTCGACCTCCTCGCCAAGTCCCGCGCCGGACTCGCCGAGGCCGCCGTCCTCGACCGCCCCCACGAGCGGTACGCCACCGCCCACCTCGCCGCCCTGCGCGCCGCGGCCGCCGTGCTCGCCGCCCGGGCCAGGCCCGACACCCGGCCCCGCCACCGTCAGCGGATAAGGAGCACCTGGGAGCTCCTCCCCGACCTCGCCCCCGAGCTGACCGAATGGAGCGCCCTCTTCGCCGCCGGCGCCCCGCGCAGAGCCCGCGCCGAGGCCGGCATCACCAGTGCCGCCACCCGGCGCGAGGCCGACGACCTGCTCAGGGACGCCGCCCACTTCCTGCGCCTGGTCGAGCGGCTGCTCGCCCTCCAGCCCGTACTGCCCCGCCAGCCCGGGGCCGACGAGGCCGGAGGATGATCCGAAAGGCCGGGGAGAGGCCATAGGGTGGGGAGCGACCGTACCCGTCACCGAGGAGTCAACAGCCGTGCCGGACCCTTCCCCTGTCTTCGGTCGAGAGGCTTCGTCGCGCCCGTCGCGCGCCTCCCTGCGTACCGCCGTCGTCTGGGACGTCCTCAAAGACGCCCTGGACCGCCGGGTCGAGGCCACCGGGAAGGACAGCCTCGACGTCCTCGACACGGGCGGCGGCTCCGGCAACTTCGCGGTGCCGGTGGCCCGCCTCGGCCACCGGGTCACCGTCGTCGACCCCAGCCCCAACGCGCTCTTCGCGCTGGAGCGCCGGGCCGCCGAGGCCGGCGTCGCCGACCTCGTCACCGGTGTCCAGGGCGACATCAAGGGCCTCTTCGACGTCGTCGAGCGCGAGGCCTACGACACCGTGCTCTGCCACGGCGTCCTGGAGTACGTCGACGACCCCGCCGAGGGCCTGCGGAACGCGACGGCAGCGCTCCGCCCCGCCGGCAGCCTCAGCCTGCTCGCCGCCGGCGTCGGCGGAGCCGTCCTGGCCCGCGCCCTCGCCGGCCACTTCACCGAGGCCCGGCACGCGCTCGACGACCCGGCGGGCCGCTGGGGCGCCGGCGACCCCGTGCCCCGGCGCTTCACCGCCGAACAGCTCGGCGAGCTCGCCGACGGGGCCGGACTCGAGGTCGGCGCCGTGCACGGTGTCCGGGTCTTCGCCGACCTCGTTCCCGGGGCCCTCGTCGACACCGAGCCCGGTGCCGCCGAGGCCCTGCTCAAGCTGGAGGCGGCCGCCGCGGAGCTGCCCTCCTTCCACGCCATCGCCACCCAGCTGCACGTTCTCGGCGAGAAGCGGACCTGAGCGGAACGGCCACCCGTTCGGCGGTGCGGGCCGCGGTGTGCCATGGAGTACGCCACAGCCCGCCCGATGTGGGGCTCCGCCCCGTATGATCGGGGGACACCATCCGGCATGACGGACAAGGGGCTGGGGAATCAACGCCTCAGCAACCGATCCGCATGGCGGCCCGGATTGGCTATTCGGCATTGAGGGCGGGTTTCACGGGGGCGATTCCCTGCCTATCCTGAAAGGGCCGCAAACCGGTCGCCCCCGCGACCGACGACTAGGAGGACTCCGTGCCGCTCTCGGAGCACGAGCAGCGAATGCTCGAGCAGATGGAGCGAGCGCTGTACGCCGAAGATCCCAAGTTCGCGACAGCGCTCGAGGGAAGCGGACTGCGTACGTACACCCGGCGACGGGTTTACCAGGCAGTCGCCGGCTTCCTGGTGGGTATCGCGCTCCTCATGGCCGGAATGGTCGCACAGCAGATCTGGATCAGCGTGGTGGGATTCCTCGTCATGCTGGGCTGCGCGGTCCTGGCGGTCACCGGATGGCGCAAGGCGCCGAAGCCGGGTGAGCAGCGGGCGGCCGCGGGCCGTCCGGCTCGGCAGCGACGCTCCATGATGGACCGGATCGAGGCGCGGTGGCAGCGGCGTCGCGATGAGCAGCAGGGCGGCGGCCACTGACGGCCCCGAAGCGGTAGCCCCGCCCCCCGAACCAACCCGAGCCCCGCAGAGCCCGCGCCACTTGGCGCGCCCTCTGCGGGGCTCGACACGTTCAGGCGCCGCCGTTGTGGGCCCGCGCCCGCTGCCGTGTGGGCCTGCGCCCCGCCCGTGTGGGCAATCGTCCCGCAGGGCGGGACGGGTGGGCACACGGGACGGCGCCCTCTCGCGGCGCCTCCGCGTTCCGCGCCCTGACCCGCA
>NZ_JBSHDU010000140.1:0-10840 GCF_053616475.1 Streptomyces sp. NPDC055815
GCCCAAATACCGCTCCCGAACGAACCGGGCGCGGGGTTGTGGGCTTGGTTCGTTTTGTGGGCGAAAACCACAACGGCGTTATCAAGGGCTAAGACTAACGGCCCCCCCGGGGGGAGGCCCCCGGGGGGGGCCGTTCCGCGTGAACGGTTCAGCACTCGATGATGTTCACCGCGAGACCGCCGCGCGCGGTCTCCTTGTACTTGACGCTCATGTCGGCGCCCGTCTCCTTCATGGTCTTGATGACCTTGTCGAGGGAGACCAGGTGGCTGCCGTCGCCGCGCATCGACATCTTCGCCGCCGTGACGGCCTTGACCGCCGCCATGCCGTTCCGCTCGATGCACGGGATCTGGACCAGACCGCCGACCGGGTCGCAGGTCAGGCCCAGGTTGTGCTCCATGCCGATCTCGGCCGCGTTCTCCACCTGCTCCGGGGAGCCGCCGAGGACCTCGGCGAGCGCGCCGGCCGCCATCGAGCAGGCCGAGCCGACCTCGCCCTGGCAGCCGACCTCGGCGCCGGAGATCGAGGCGTTCTCCTTGAAGAGCATGCCGACCGCGCCCGCCGCGAGCAGGAAGCGGACGATGCCGTCCTCGTCGGCGCCGGGCACGAAGTTCATGTAGTAGTGCAGGACGGCGGGGATGATGCCGGCCGCGCCGTTCGTGGGGGCGGTGACCACCCGGCCGCCCGCCGCGTTCTCCTCGTTCACGGCCATCGCGTAGAGCGTGATCCACTCCATGGCGTGCGCGGCCGGGTCGCCCTCGGAGCGCAGCTTGCGGGCCGAGGTCGCGGCGCGACGGCGGACCTTCAGACCGCCGGGCAGGATGCCCTCGCGGGACATGCCGCGCGAGACGCAGGCCTGCATGACCCGCCAGATCTCCAGGAGACCCGTGCGGATCTCCTCCTCGGTGCGCCAGGCCTTCTCGTTCTCCAGCATCAGCGAGGAGATCGACAGGCCGGTCTCCTTGGTGAGGCGGAGCAGCTCGTCGCCGGTGCGGAAGGGGTACTTCAGGACGGTGTCGTCCGGGATGATCGGGTTCTCGCCGGCGACCGCGTCCTCGTCGACGACGAAGCCGCCGCCGACGGAGTAGTACGTCTTCTCCAGGACGAGCCCGCCCTCGGCGTCGTACGCGAAGACCGTCATGCCGTTGGCGTGGTACGGGAGCGCCTTGCGCCGGTGCAGGATCAGGTCGGCGTCGAAGTCGAAGGGGATCTCGTGCGCGCCGAGCAGGTTGATCTTCCCGCTCGCCTTGATCCGCTCGAACTCGTCGTCGGCGGTCTCCACGTTCACCGTGCGCGGCGAGTTGCCCTCCAGGCCCAGGAGGACGGCCTTCGGGGTGCCGTGGCCGTGGCCGGTGGCGCCGAGCGAGCCGTACAGCTCCGCTCGTATCTTCGCCGTGGGGGCGAGCAGGCCCTCGTTCTTCAGGCGGCGGGCGAACATCCGGGCAGCCCTCATGGGGCCCACCGTGTGGGAGCTCGACGGACCGATGCCGATCGAGAACAGGTCGAAGACCGAGATGGCCACGGGAGGACTCCTTGTGGGGGCTAGACGCCGTTGTCTGCCGGGGTGGAGCAGAGAAGCGCGCAGAAGGGCTGAGCAAGGGCCGGGGCACCACGCTCACTGTCCAGTGTGCGTGGTGCCCCGGAGATTCCGTACGAACAAAAGGGTACGAAATTACTTCAGGCCGGGGTACAGCGGGTGCTTGTCCGCCAGAGCGGTCACCCGGGCCTTGAGGACCGCGGCCTTGTCGGCGTCGAAGCCCGGCTTCAGGGTCTCCGCGATGACGTCGGCGACCTCGGCGAAGTCCTCGGCCTGGAAGCCGCGGGTCGCGAGCGCCGGCGTGCCGATGCGCAGACCGGAGGTGACCATCGGCGGGCGGGGGTCGTTCGGAACGGCGTTCCGGTTGACCGTGATGCCGACCTCGTGGAGACGGTCCTCGGCCTGCTGGCCGTCGAGCTCGGAGTTGCGCAGGTCCACCAGGACCAGGTGCACGTCCGTGCCGCCGGAGAGGACGGAGACACCGTGGGCGGTGACGTCGTCCTGGACCAGGCGCTCGGCCAGCGCGCGGGCGCCGTCCAGGGTGCGCTGCTGGCGCTCCTTGAACTCCTCCGAGGCCGCGACCTTGAAGGAGACGGCCTTGGCCGCGATCACGTGCTCCAGCGGGCCGCCCTGGAAACCGGGGAAGACCGAGGAGTTCAGCTTCTTCGCGAACTCCTTCTTCGCCAGGATGATGCCGCCGCGGGGGCCGCCGAGCGTCTTGTGCGTGGTGGAGGTCACCACGTCCGCGTACTCGACCGGGTTCGGGTGCAGACCGGCGGCGACCAGGCCCGCGAAGTGGGCCATGTCGACCCACAGGTAGGCCTCGACCTCGTCGGCGATCCGGCGGAACTCGGCGAAGTCCAGCTGGCGCGGGTAGGCGGACCAGCCCGCGATGATCACCTTCGGGCGGTGCTCCTTGGCGAGGCGCTCGACCTCGGCCATGTCGACCAGACCGGCCTCGTCCACGTGGTACGCGACCACGTTGAACTGCTTGCCGGAGAAGTTCAGGCGCATGCCGTGGGTGAGGTGGCCGCCGTGGGCCAGGTCCAGACCCAGGATCGTGTCGCCGGGCTGGGCGATCGCGAACAGCGCGGCCTGGTTCGCGGAGGCGCCGGAGTGCGGCTGCACGTTGGCGTACTCGGCGCCGAACAGGTCCTTGATCCGGTCGATCGCGATCTGCTCGGCCACGTCGACGTGCTCGCAGCCGCCGTAGTAGCGGCGGCCCGGGTAGCCCTCGGCGTACTTGTTGGTGAGGACGGAGCCCTGGGCCTCCATGACCGCGACCGGAGCGAAGTTCTCCGAGGCGATCATCTCGAGGGTGGACTGCTGACGGCGGAGCTCGGCGTCGACGGCGGCGGCGACGTCGGGGTCCAGCTCGTGGAGGGGAGTGTTCAGAAGCGACATGAATCGATCCCTAGGGGGTCTCGGGCCCGGTCTCAGTTCCCGGCGAACTCGGTGTACTCGTCGGCGGAGAGCAGATCGTCCGGCGTCTCCGCGACGCGCACCTTGAACAGCCAGCCACCCTCGAACGGAGCCGTGTTCACCAGGGACGGGTCGTCCACCACGTCCTGGTTGGCCTCGACGACCTCGCCCGTGACGGGGGAGTAGAGGTCGCTGACCGACTTCGTCGACTCCAGCTCGCCACAGGTCTCGCCCGCGGTGACGGTCGAGCCGACGGCCGGGAGGTCGGCGTAGACGACGTCACCGAGCGCGTTGGCCGCGAACTCCGTGATGCCGACCGTCGCGACGCCGTCCTCGGCGGCCGACAGCCACTCGTGCTCCTTGGTGTACTGCAGCTGCTGGGGGTTGCTCATGACCTGATTCTCCTGGATCGGGGGAGTACTGATGAACGTGGGTCTTGCGAGGTGAGACGAGGAGTGAGACGACTGCGTCACTTCTGGCGCTTGTAGAACGGCAGCGCCACGACCTCGTAGGGCTCGTGGGTGCCGCGGATGTCCACACCTACACCCTGGGTGCCGGGCTCGGCGTGCGCCGCGTCCACGTACGCCATCGCGATCGGCTTTCCGAGGGTCGGGGAGGGGGCGCCGGAGGTGACCTCGCCGATGACCTGGCCGTCCTTGACGACCTGGAAGCCGGCGCGCGGGACGCGGCGGCCCTCGGCGATCAGACCGACGAGCTTGCGCGGCGGGGCGGTCTCGGCGCGCTGGGCGGCCTCCTCCAGGGCCTCGCGGCCGACGAAGCGGCCCTCGTTGGTGGTCTTCTCGAACTTCACGACCCGGCCGAGACCGGCGTCGAAGGGGGTGAGGGCGGTGGTCAGCTCGTGGCCGTACAGCGGCATGCCCGCCTCCAGGCGGAGCGTGTCGCGGCAGGACAGGCCGCAGGGGATCAGGCCGACGCCCTCGCCCGCCTCGGTCAGCGCCTTCCACACGCCCTCGGCGTGCTCGGGCTTCAGGAACAGCTCGAAGCCGTCCTCGCCGGTGTAGCCGGTGCGGGCGATCAGCGCCGGGACGCCCGCGACGGTGCCGGGCAGGCCGGCGTAGTACTTGAGGCCGTCCAGGTCGGCGTCGGTGATCGACTTCAGGATGCCGGGGGACTCCGGGCCCTGGACCGCGATCAGGGCGTACGCGTCGCGGTCGTCGCGGACCTCGGCGTCGAAGCCCTCGGCGCGGGCGACGAGGGCGTCCAGGACGACCTGGGCGTTGGAGGCGTTGGCGACGACCATGTACTCGGTCTCGCCGAGGCGGTAGACGATCAGGTCGTCGACGATGCCGCCGTCCTCCTGGCAGATCATCGTGTAGCGGGCGCGGCCGTTGCCCACCGTGGAGATGTTGCCGACGAGGGCGTAGTCCAGGAGGTCCACGGCCTGCGGGCCCGTGACGGTGATCTCGCCCATGTGGGAGAGGTCGAAGAGGCCGGCCTGGTTGCGGACGGCGTTGTGCTCCTCGCGCTCGCTGCCGTACCGGAGCGGCATGTCCCAGCCGGCGAAGTCGGTCATGGTCGCGCCCAGCGAACGATGCAGGGCATCGAGGGCGGTCAGACGGGGGGCAGTGCTCATGGGGTGGCTCCCGGGTCCCAAGGGCGTGATCGGTGACGAAAACACATGACGGGCGAGGACGTCCTCCCCATCTGTCATGGAACCTGAGAGGTTCACCGAGAGCATCTCGTCACCGACGGATCGGTGCCGGGAGGTCGGCTTGCACCTTGGGTGGGGACACGACAGGTGTCCCGCTTTTCAGATCTGCCTCATCCACGCGGTACGGGGCCTGAGAGATTCAAGGGAGGGTCTTGCTCCTTCGGCGCCCGGACGCGCTCGGCGGTCCGGAACTCTCCCGCGCGGATTCGAGCGGCCGGTATGCGATTGTGCGGCGACTGTGCGCGCCTGGCGGGCACATCATTGCATGCGGTGTCGGCGGGGCAAATCGCTTGTGTCGCATTACCGATTCTTTACACTTCGTGGGCAAGGGTCTCCCACAGGTCTCCTGAGACCCGACAGGGGGAGAGCGATGAGGATCCAGCACACCGGCGCATACGCGACGAGCACCGGCATACCGTCCCAGCGGGCCCGCGCCCGGAGCCGCGGCCGGCTCCTGCGGGACCTGCGCGAGCGCGGCGGCCGAGGCCCCCGCGCCCTCACCTATGCCGCCGGCGACCTCGTCGTCGTCTCCGGGCTGCCCGGCAGCGGCAAGTCCACCCTGATGAAGCGCGCCGCCGAGGGCAGCGGCGTCGACTCCCAGGACGCCCGCGAGCGCTGGGAGGCCCGGATGCCCCGCCTCCTCCCGTACGCCGTCTACCGCCCCCTGGTCCGGATCGCGCACTACGCCGGACTGCGCCGCGCCCTGCGCTCCGGCGCGAGCCTGATCGTCCACGACTGCGGCACCCAGTCATGGGTGCGGGGCTGGCTCGCCCGCGAGGCGAGACGGCGCGGCCGCGCCCTGCACCTGGTCCTCCTCGACGTCACCCCGGACACCGCGCGGGCCGGCCAGGAGGCCCGTGGCCGGGGCGTCTCCACGTACGCCTTCGCGCGGCACCGGCGGGCCGTCGGCCGGCTCCTGCGGGCCGCCGAGTCCGGCAGCCTCCCGCACGGCTGCGCCTCGGTGACCCTCCTCGACCGGGACGCCGCCGACTCCCTCCGCAGGATCGGCTTCCGGGAGACCGCCTAGGGACGACCCCGGGGCCGTCCGGTGTCCCGGGCCGTCCGGTGTCCCGGGCCGTCCGGCGTCCCGGGCCGTCCGGTGTCCCGGGCCGTCCCGGGACGCCCGTACCCTTCCCTTTTGGCCACGGCGGTGCCGGGGCGGCGTTAGGGTGCTGCCGGGCGGCCGGTGCGGCAGGCCGTGCGAGAAGGGGAAGACGCGACCGTGGACGTGACGTGGCCGGGCAACGAGCTCGAAGAGGTCCTTGCCGCCTCACTCGGCAACCCCGAGGCGGGCGGCCGGCTGGTCGAGGTGCTCGGCCGCAGCCCGATCTGGGTGCCCCTGCCCAACGGCGGCGGCCCCGACAGCCCCGGACTCGACCTCGCGACCATGGAGATCGAGGGCGCGGCCTACGTGCCCGTCTTCAGCTCCGAGCAGCAGTTCCTCGCCGTCGTCGGCGACCACATGTCCTTCACCGTCGCCCCCGCCCGTGACTTCGCCCGCGGCCTGCCCCCGCAGCTCGGCATCGCCGTGAACCCCGGCGGCACCGTCGGCGTCCCGCTGCCCCCGCCCGCCGTCGCCGAGCTCTGCCGCATCGGCCGCACCCCGCTCGACGGCCCCGCCAGCGGCGGCCGCGTCCGGCTCTTCGAGCCCGACTGGCAGGACGACCCGGTCGACTTCCTCGCCGCGGCCTCCGCCGAGTTCGAGGCCACCGGAGTCGTCGTCACCGCCCGCCGCGCCCTCGCCAGCGTCGAGGGCACCGAACCGGCCCTCTTCATCGGCGTCCAGCTGGGCGGCTGGGACGGCGTCGACCGGAACGCCCCCCTGGACGCCCTCGGCCGCGCCCTCGGCCGGGTCGAGGTCGCCTGGCCGGTCAACCTCATCCTGCTCGACATGGCGCAGGACCCGGTCGGCGACTGGATGCTGGAGCGGGTTCGCCCCTTCTACCAGCGCGCCGCCGTGTGAGCGGCCCCCTGTTTAAGCTGAACTGACTCGATCGCTGCACCGACTCGCATCGCTGCACCGACTCGATCGCTGGACGGACCCACATGGTGGACGGAAGAGGGGCGGGACCCAGGGTGAGCGCGTCAGGCACCGCTTCGACCGGGACGGTCGAGCACATGCTGCGCCAGGTGGCACCCGGACGCTACGACGCGTACGAGCAGTTGCTGCACGCCCTCGCCGACGGCGAGCTCCGGATGCTGCTCTGGCAGGGCTCACCCGGCTCGCCCGACGCCCAGTACGGGAACATGGAGGTCGACGGCTTCGGCTACGCGCCCTGCGTGACCTCCGCGCAGGAGCTCGCCGCCTCCGGCTGGAACCGCGCCCACGAGCTCGTCACCGGCCGCGAGATCGCCCGCGCCCTCTACCCCGACCGCTGGGGCGTCTGGCTCAATCCGCACGCCCCCGGCGGCGGCGTCGGCATCCCCTGGGCCGACCTGCGCCGGATCGCCACCGGTCTCGACCGGATGCCCGCCGGTCCGCTGCGGGTCACCGAGCCCGCCCTGGAGATCCCGCAGTTCTACGCCCTGCTCACGCAGAACGCGCACCGCACCCCGGCCGTCCGCGCGCTGCGCCGCGGCTGGGTGCAGCCGGCGCTCGGCTCCCCGTACCTCGCCATCGGTCTCGACCTGTACGACACCTCCCCGGCGACCGTCGACACGGTCCGCTCGATGATGCGCCAGTCGATCGGCTCCGTCCCCGACGGCCTGCCCGTCTCGACGGTCGCCCTCTCCGACGCGTACGACCCGGTGGCGCTCTGGCTGCGGGCGAACGCGCGCCCCTTCTACGACCGCGAGGCGCACGCCGGACGCGGCTCCGCTCCCGTACCGGGGTACGGATACCCGCCACCGGCGCCGTCCGGATACTGAGACGCCACGCGCGCCCCACATGTCGGAAATGGCCTCCCGAGTCCCCTCCGGAGGCCTTCGTTCACCCCAATTCCATAGGTCACGCCACCAGTTGAGTGGCATGTCCGATTGCGCACAAGAGGGCCCCGGTTGGTCCGCTCACGTGATCACGACGTCCGGATAACGGAAGTCGCAGCACCGCATCACGTTTGAGCAAACATTCACCTTCAGGTCTGGCGGGTGATCACAAGCGCATTGAAGACTCCCCGGAACACAGGGCGTTCGGCTCCTTTCGAGCCGATGTCCAGCAGGTTGTTCCACCGAGCCGCTACCCGCGGCGGGCAAGGGCCGGCTACCGGCGGCCGAGAGGGGTCCTCACCACGATGACGGCACCACTGCACGAGACGAGTGCGGGCGAGGCGACCGCCACCGTCGACGGCGCGCCCGACGCTCCCGGCACTCCGGACAACTCCGGCGCCTCCGGCAAGGCGATCGAGGGCCGCTCGCCCTGGAAGATCGCCTGGACCCGCCTCAAGCGCGACAAGCTGGCCCTCGCGGGCGCCTTCGTCGTCATCTTCCTGATCCTCGTCGCGATCTTCGCGCCGGTCATCGTGGACCTCCTCGGCCACCCGCCGGACGAGTTCCACGAGGACCAGATCGACCCGCTGTTCGGCACGCCGATCGGGTCATGGGGCGGAGTCAGCTCCGACTTCCTCTTCGGCGTCGAGCCCGTCAACGGCCGCGACGTCTTCAGCCGGATCGTCTACGGCGCCCGGATCTCGCTGCTCGTCGCCTTCCTGGCGGCGGTCTTCGCGGTCTTCCTCGGCACCGTCCTCGGCATCATCGCGGGCTACTTCGGCGGCTGGATCGACGCGGCCCTCAGCCGGGTCATGGACGTCATGCTCGCCTTCCCGCAGCTGCTCTTCACGATCGCCCTGGTCTCGGTCCTTCCGAACCAGTTCATGGGCCTGGACGGATCGGGGGTGCGCATCGCCGCCCTCGTCCTGGTGATCGGCTTCTTCGGCTGGCCGTACGTCGGCCGCATCGTCCGGGGCCAGACCCTGTCGCTGCGCAACCGCGAGTACGTCGAGGCCGCCCAGAGCCTGGGCGCCGGCCGGTTCTACATCCTGCGGCGCGAGCTGCTGCCCAACCTGATCGCCCCGATCATGGTCTACGCGACCCTCATGATCCCCACCAACATCCTCACCGAAGCGGCGCTCAGCTTCCTCGGCGCGGGTGTGAAGCCTCCCACCGCTTCCTGGGGCCAGATGCTGTCGACGGCCATCACCACCTACGAGTCGGACCCCCTGTTCATGGTGATCCCCGGCCTCGCGATCTTCATCACCGTTCTGGCGTTCAACCTCTTCGGCGACGGCGTGCGCGACGCGCTCGACCCGAAGGGCTCCCGCTGACCGTTCGCCGACGACACGCAAGACCCGCCCCTGCCGCTGGCGACAGGAGGCCCACCCCAATCGGCGGACCGCCGTAACGGCCGCCACTATCCCGGAGGTTGCTGGACCCATGCTGAAGAGCTCTCAGCGCAGAATCGCCGCGGGCGCGCTGCTTGCCGCGGCCACGATGGTCGTCACCACCGCCTGTGGCGGCGGCAGCGGCGACGGTGGCGGCAAGGCCGGCGCGCCCGGCTTCAACGCCGGAGTGAACAAGGTCGCCAACGCCTCCAACAAGAAGGGCGGCGAGCTGAAGTTCATCGGCTCGCAGGAGGCCGACTCGTGGGACCCGCAGCGCGGCTACTACGGCTTCGTGTGGGACTTCCAGCGCTACTACACGCGTCAGCTCGTCTCCTTCAAGTCCGAGCCGGGCGCCGCCTCCACCGAGCTGGTCCCGGACCTCGCCACCGACTCCGGCAAGGTCTCGGCCGACGGCCTCACCTACACGTTCACGCTGAAGGACGGCGTGAAGTGGGAGGACGGCAAGCCGATCACCTCCAAGGACATCAAGTACGGCATCGAGCGCATCTGGGCCCAGGACGTCATCTCCGGTGGCCCGGTCTACCTCAAGCAGGTCCTTGACCCCAAGGAGGAGTACAAGGGCCCGTACAAGGACACCACCACCGACAAGCTCGGTCTGAAGGCCATCGAGACGCCGGACGACAAGACCATCATCTTCAAGCTGCCGGTCGCCAACGGTGACTTCCTGCAGATGCTGGCCATGCCCGCCGCCTCCCCGGTCCGCCAGGACAAGGACACCAAGGCCAAGTACGGCCTGAACGTCTTCTCCTCCGGCCCGTACAAGTGGCAGTCGTACACGCCGAACAAGTCCATGAAGCTCGTGCGCAACGAGAACTGGGACGCCAAGACGGACACCCTCCGCAAGGCGCTTCCGGACACCATCAGCGTCACGTTCACCACGAACGCCGACGACATGGACAACCGTCTGGTCGAGGGCGAGTACGACCTCGACATCAACGCGACCGGTGTCGGCGCCGCCGCCCGCGCGAAGGTCCTCCAGCAGCACAAGGACAACGTCGACAACCCGCAGACGGGCTTCATCCGCTACGCGGTCTTCCCGCAGACGGTCATCGACAACATCGAGTGCCGCAAGGCGATCATCTACGCCGCCGACTCGAAGTCCCTCCAGACCGCCCGTGGTGGCCCGCAGGCCGGTGGCGACATCGCCTCCAACATGCTGCCGCCGGCGATCAAGGGTGCCGACCCGAAGGCCGACCCGTACGGCAAGCTCGCCGGCGCCCCGGACCTGGCCAAGGCCAAGGAGGCGCTGAAGAAGTGCGGTAAGCCGAACGGCTTCAAGACCACGATCGCGGTCCGCAACAACAAGAAGATCGAGATCGCGACCGCCGAGTCCCTCCAGCAGTCGCTGAAGGCCGTCGGCATCGACGCCCAGATCGACCAGTTCGACGGCGCCCAGACCTCCGGCATCATCGGTTCGCCGAAGGTGGTCAAGGAGAAGGGCTACGGCATCATCATCATGGGCTGGGGCGCCGACTTCCCCACCGGTCAGGGCTTCCTCCAGCCGCTGGTCGACGGCCGCTTCATCCTCCAGAGCGGTAACAACAACTTCTCCGAGCTGAACGACCCGGCCATCAACGGCCTGTTCGACCAGGCGCTGAAGGAGACCGACCCGACCAAGGCCGGCGAGCTCTACAAGCAGATCAACACGAAGGTGTCGGAGGCCGCGGTCTACCTGCCCTTCACCCACGAGAAGAACATCATCTGGCGCAGCTCCCGGCTGACCAACGTCTACACGGCGGACGCCTACAACGGCCGCTACGACTACGCGTCGCTCGGCGTCGTCAAGTAATCCGACCCGCTTCACCGGCGCACCACCCGCCGCCAGGTCCGAAGGGCAGGTGATGGCCGCCCCGGCGGCCGGGGAACCCCATCGGG
>NZ_JBSHDU010000141.1:0-8248 GCF_053616475.1 Streptomyces sp. NPDC055815
GGCCCGGGCCGCCGCCCCGGCCGCCGCCCCCGCGCACGCGACCCCCGCGCCCGCCCCGATCGCCGCCCCCGTGCACGCGACCCCCGCGCCCGTCGAGGACGAGCCCTGGCCGAGTGGGGTCGAGGCGCCCGACTGGGACCCGTACGCGCCCTGGGACACCGGGAGCGAACCGCCCGTCGCGCGGCTGCTGCGGGAGGGGCGGCCGGCGGAGGCGTACTGGATGACCGTCGCCTCCCGCGAGAGCGACGTCCGGGCGCGGACGCTCGCCTTCGCCGCCGCCGCGTTCGGCTGCGTCTCGGACAGCGAGGCCACCCCCGTACAGATGGCGCACGAGCTCGACCCCGCGCTCGCCGCCCAGGACCGCGAGGCCCATCTCGTGGCCCTCGCTGCCGCCCTGCGCACCGGGCTGACCGCACGCTGGCCGCACGGCCTGGTCAGCGGGTTCGTGATGCCGTCCGGGCTCACCGGCCCCTGGCAGCACCTGCTGAACGTGCTCGTCGCCGCCGTCCGGGACGGCCGCGCCTTCGAGCCCGGCATGCTCCAGGGCAGCGTGGAGGGCCTGGAGGCCGCCACGCGCGAGGAGATCGGCCAGACCGCCCGGCAGCTGCTCGACGACCTGCCGCGCCGCAAGATGAAGTACCAGCGGGCGTCCCAGGTGCTCCAGTACCTCGTCGGCCCCTCGGGCGCCGTGCGGCAGGCGCTGAACGAGGTCATCGAGTGGGCGGGCCAGAGCCCGGCGCAGTACACCGGCACCCCCGGCTTCCGGGCGCTCGGCGAGGAGCTGTGGCGGGCGGAGGACATCGACCGGCTCATCGAGGACACGGACGCCCTGTTCCGTACGTCGAAGCAGGCCAAGGAGCCGATCACCGCGGGCGCGCTCCGGCAGCTGCACACCGCCTGCCGTTCCGTCGGCGAGCTCCTCATGCGCGCCGGGGCCGCCGACACCGCCGCCCGCCCGCACCAGGGTGTGAGCGAGCGCGGCATACCGGAACTGACCGCGGTCCTCCGGGACGTCGCCGACGAGCCCGCCCCGGCCGGGACGGGCGGCGCGGCGCTCGGGCTGCTGCGCGCCTGGCTGACCGGCGCACACCTGCGGCCCGCGGACACGGTGGCCGACCTGCTCCGGGAGGACGGCGGCCCCGTGCCGCCCGCCGACGCCCTCCTCCGGCTGCCCGACCTGCCCCGGGACGCCCTCGGCGACCCGGATCTCGCCGACCCCCGGGCGGCCCGCCGGATCGCCGCCCTGCTCGTCCCCGCCGACGCCGAGTACGCCCTCGGCCGGTACCTGGACGACGGTGACCTGCACCTCGCCAGAGCCCTGATCGCCGCGGTCGAGAGCGCGCCGGAGGAGTACGGCTGCACCGACCCCGAGTGGGGTGAGACGGCGGCGCGGCGGCTCGCGCAGGGCCACGAGGACTGGCGGCGGGAGGTCGCCGAGCACCACCGCGCGGCCGCCGGACTGCTCGCCCAGATGCGGACGCTCAACCAGCTCGCGGCCGACCAGGAACGGGAGTTCGTGGGCCGCCTCCAGGAGTTCGCCGACGGCGAGGACTCGGGCCGCTACCGCTTCGCCGTGGAATCCCTGCAGGCCCTGAAGGACGAGCTGGGTTCGCTCGTCCACGACTACACCCGGCAGCTGCGGGAGAACCTGGCACAGCTGCGGTCCCGCCCGGACCAGCCGCTCTCCGCCGGGGACCACGACCGGATCGCCCGGCTCATCGACGAGGGCGACACGGTGACGGCGCAGGAGTTCCTCGCCCTCGCGACCGGGCACACCCCGCTGCCCGAGCAGGGCGCCCGGTACGACGACGGCTCGGAACTCGCCGCCTTCCTCACCGGAGTCACCGCCCCCGACGCGCCGAAGGCCGGCGGGGAGGGCATCGACGCCGGCTGGTGGGCGAAGAACTACGGCGACCCGACCTCCTCGCTCACCCCCGCCGCGAGCAACGGCTTGGAGTCGTGGGCGGCCCTGTGCACCCCGCAGGGCCGGCGCGGCGAATGGCAACAGCACATCCCCCGGGTGCTGCGGCTGCTCGGCCTCGAACTGTCCACGAACCAGGTCGCCGCCGAGCGGGTGGCCCTCGGCCAGGGCATGCGCCGCTTCAAGGTCCGCGCGCGCGTCGCCGAACGCCCCGGCTACGTCGCCGCGCTCGGCTCCCGGGCCTCCTCGTACACCGTCCTCCTCGTCTGGGAGGAGCAGCCGGCCGACGGCCCGCTCGCCCATCTGGAGGACGCCGACGTCGGCGCCAACATCGTGCTCTACCTGCACCCGCTCGGCCTGGAGGGACGGCGCGGCCTCGCCGAGTCCGCCCGCTCCTTCGCCCAGCAGGCCCTCGTCGTCGACTCCGCGGTGATGGGATGGATGGCGGCGCGCGCGCCCGGCGCGTTCCGCTCGCTCCAGCGCGTGACGCTGCCCTGGGCCGCGTACAACCCGTACACGCCGTTCGTGGCGGGACTCGTGCCGCCCGAGGTCTTCTACGGCCGCGACGAGGAGATGCGGGAGGTGATGGGCCGCGAGGGCGGCATGTTCCTCTACGGCGGCCGCCAGCTCGGAAAGTCGGCGCTGCTGCGCCGGGTCGCGGAGATCTTCCCCAGCCGCACCGACACCCACGTCGCCGTCTACCTCGACCTCCTCAAGGCCGAGATCGGTCACGCCGAGGCCCCCGACCGGATCTGGAGCCGGCTGGTCGAGGACCTCAAGCGCAAGGGCGTCTTCAACAACAAGATGTCCGAACAGGCCGGTCCCGACGTGGTCGTGCGCAACATCCGCACCTGGCTCGACCAGGACGACACCCGCCGGATCCTGGTCCTCGCGGACGAGGCCGACGCCTTCCTCAACACCGACTCCCGCCGCGCCTACCGCGTCGGCAGCGAGTCGACCTTCCCCAACGTCATGCACTTCCAGCGGCTCATGGAGCACACCGAACGCCGCTTCAAGATCGTCTTCGCGGGTCTCCACCAGGTCCAGCGCTTCGGACACCTCTCCAACGTCTCCACCGTGCACGGCGGCCCCGACGTCCTCGTCGGCCCGCTCGGCACCCAGGCGGCGGTACGCCTCGTCACCGAGCCCATGTCCGCGCTCGGCCACTTCTTCGAGCGCCCCGAACTGGTCTGGCGCATCCTCGCCATCACCAACTACCAGGCCAACCTGGTGCAGATCTTCTGCCGCGAACTCGTCCGCGTCCTCCACGACCGCCCCTACGCCTTCTCCGACGGCCCCGTCCGGATCACCGAGGCCGACGTCCAGAAGGTCGCCGCCTCGGAGACCGTCCGCCAGCAGATCGCCGAGCGGCTGCGCTTCACGATCAACCTGGAGGACCGCTACCGGGTCCTCGCCCTCGTCATCGCCCTCCGCAGTCTCGCCGACGGCTACCGCGGCGACTACTCGGCCGGCGAACTCCTTCAGGAGGCCCGGGAGGCCTGGCCCGAGGGCTTCGAGATGCTCAGCGCCAAACAGGCGCAGATCTTCCTCACCGAGATGGTCGGCCTGGGCCTGCTCATCCAGCTCGGCGACCGCTCCCGCTTCGCCGTCCGCAGCCCCAACGTCGTCAACATGCTCGGCACCCGGGAGGAGCTCGAACTCGAACTCCGCGAGACCGAGTTCGGCCTGCCGTACGACTACAACCCGCACGCCGCCCGACGCCTCCTCGGCCGCGACGCGCGGAACGTGCAGACCTACAGCCCGCTCAGCGAGGAACAGCTCCACGAGACCGCGCAGTCCGGTGTCAGCCTCATCGGCACCACCGCCCTCCACCGGCCCGAACTGGTCCGCCGCGCCGTCACGGCGTTCGCCGAGAACCGGGGCGTCGACGTCGTCCCGTACACCCACGGGGAGGACCTCACCGCCCTCCTCAAGGGCCGCCGCCGCAAGGCCCACGTCATCATGGCCGACCTGCGCGGCGCCGCCCCCGAGGAGCTGGGCGAGGCCGTCCGCTCGATGCTCGTCCACGCCGGACCCGCCGCCGACCGGCTCGTCCGGCAGACCGAACAGCGCAGCGGCGGCAACGAGAACCGCTCCGTCGTGGTCGTCGCCGATGCGGCAGCCCTCGCCGAACTCGCCGCCGACGACGGGCACGAGGAGCTCGCCGTACGGTGGCTGCGCCCCGAGCGATGGACCGCGGACGCCCTGCGCGCCTGGTCGGAATGCCCCTTCGTCTCCCGCGAGGACCGTGACCGGCTCGTCGCCGCGACCGGCGGCTGGCCCCGCTGGATGGAGGCCGCAGTGGCCGACGTGTCCGTGCACGGCGCGACCCTGGACAGTGCCGTCGAGCGGATACGGGCCCTCATCGCCGGCCCCCGCAACATCGAGGAGCACCTGCGCCTGTCCGGCCTCGACACCCGCGACCTGGAGCTCCTCGCGGCCTGGACGGGGTACGTGGAGGAGGGCCAGGGCGTGCCGCGCGACGACGTGGCGGCGGCGGTCGAACTCTCCGACCCCGACACCGACGCCTGGCTCCACCACCTGGACCAGCTCGGCGTCCTCGACGAGACACCCGAAGGCTTCGCGGTGGAACCGGTCACCTACCGCGCGGTGCGGTCCCGGGTGGCCACCGGGGAGAAGTGACGTGACGGACACACGGGCGGACGTAGCGGACGCTGCGAGCGGGGCGGCCGGGCCGGGAGAGGGCGACGGGGCGACACCGTCCGACGCGGATCGCGAGGGGACGGCACCTGCCGGGGGCACGGCAGGCGCACCCGCCCCGAGCAGGAATGCCGCACCTGCCGCGGGCAGGGCCGCCGCACGTCCCGCCGACCGGACGGCCCCCTCCGGCGCGGACCGCGAAGGGGCGGCGCCCCCCGCCGCCGACCAGGCGACCGCACGTGCCGCCGATCACCCCGCACCCGCACCCGCCGTCGACCGCGCCGCCGCGGCCGTCGTGCACCCCGGCGATCTGCCCGGCGTGCGGGCGCGGCTGCGTGCCGTCGCCGCCGACCTCGCGGACGGGCTGAACTGCCTCTGGCTCGTCCCTGACGCGCTGGTGGAGTCGGGGCTCGCGGACGAGCTGTACCGGGGTGCGCTGTTCACCGGACCGGTACGCATCGACGTGCCGGCCCCGGATCGCGCACCCACGCGCGCGCGTGAGCCGGAGCCGGACCCCGGGCCCCACGGGGAGGGCGGCTGGGGCTGGGACGACGCGGACGAGCTCCCGTACCTGGACCTGCCCGACGACGGCTTCGACCTCGACCTCGGCTGGTCCCTGGAGGCCCGCCCGCCCCGCGTACCGGCGCCCCGCCAGGAGCCCGGCGGCGGCCGGCACGATCCGCACGGCCTGCTCACCCGGCTCGGCGGGGAGCTCGCGGTCGACGCCGACGAGGCCGTCGCCGCCCTGGTCGCCCCGGGTCGGGACCGCCGCCCGGTCGTCGGCATCCGTGCCTGGACGGAACACGACGGCGGTACGGATACGAGTAGGGGGACGGCCGCGAGCACCGGCACCGGCACCAGCCCCGGCGCGGCCGTCGAGCGGCTCTTCCGGGCGCTCGCCGCCGCCGTGAAGGCCGCCGGCCTCCCTCCGGGCGAACGCCCCGGCTCCTGGTCGTCGCCCGGCTCGGCGATCTGCCGGAGACGCTTCCGGACGAGCTCCGGCACAGTCTCGGCGACACGGCCGTGCACTGGTGGTGGGGCGCGCTCGGCAGGCTCGACACGGCCACCGCGATCGCCCCGGTCCTGGATCACGTCCCCGCCGTGACCGGCCGCGACCCGCTCAAGGAACGGATCCGCCGCGCGGTGCGCGCCGAGACCGTGGTCGAGGTCTGCGGCCCCGACCTGGAGCTCGCGCGGCTGCTCGCCCTGGAGTGGGACGGCGCGCAGCACACCCTCGGTGCGGCTCTCGGCCGCTGCCTCGGGTCGCTGCCCGGCCCCGTTCCGGCCGACTGCCCGCCGCTGCGCAGGATCGGCGCCCGGCTGCGGCCGGGCGTGGAGCTGCGCCAGGCCTGGGCCGCGGGCGCGGTCGTCTCCTGGGAGGGGCGCCTGCGCCCCCACGTGGCCGTCTGGCACCCGGCGGCGCCCACACCCGCTCCCGGCGGAGACGTACGGGCCCGTCTCGCCGCGCATGTCTCCCAGGCTCAGCAGCGCGTCTTGAGCCCGTGGATCGAGGAGGCCCGGCAGCGGCTCGCCGTGCGGGCGCTCGGTCACCTCAACCGCCCGGCGCCGACCGTCGTCGCCGACTACGCCGACCGCCCGCCCGCACACCCCGGCGGCGACGCCGAACGGGCGTTCCTTGAGCTCCAGGTGGGGGAACTCCTGCGCGCCCACATCAGTGGAGCCCTCGCCCTGCCGCAGGACGACGCCCGGCTCCTCCGGCGCCTCGTCACGGCGCGAAACGTACTCGCGCACCGATCGGTGCTGTACGACCGGACGCTCGACGAGCTGTGCGCCGAACTCTCCCAGGCGGACCTGCGCGCCTGAGAGGTGTCGTGCGACGGCCCCGCCGACCGGGGGCGTACCGTCTCCGAGCTGTAGGGATCCGACAGTGACGCCCGTACGACCACTGTCGGAGGTCGATTCCCCATGCCGGGGGCGATACCGATAGGTTTTCGGCTACCAGACCGCTATCGAAAGGGTGATCCGTTGAGCCGCTCGGTTCTCGTCACCGGAGGAAACCGGGGCATCGGCCTCGCCATCGCCCGCGCGTTCGCCGAGGCCGGCGACAAGGTCGCGATCACGTACCGCTCCGGCGAGCCCCCGGCCGCCCTGGTCGAGCTCGGCTGCCTTCCCGTCAAGTGCGACATCACCGACGCGGAGCAGGTGGAGACGGCCTACAAGGAGATCGAGGAGAAGCACGGCGCGGTGGAGGTCCTCGTGGCCAACGCCGGCGTGACCAAGGACCAGCTCCTCATGCGCATGACCGAGGAGGACTTCACGTCCGTCCTCGACACCAACCTCACCGGCACCTTCCGGGTGGTCAAGCGCGCCAACCGCGGGATGCTGCGCGCCAAGAAGGGCCGCGTCGTCCTCATCTCCTCGGTCGTCGGTCTGCTGGGCTCCGCGGGCCAGGCCAACTACGCCGCCTCCAAGGCCGGCCTGGTCGGCTTCGCCCGCTCCCTCGCGCGTGAGCTGGGCTCGCGCAACATCACCTTCAACGTCGTCGCCCCCGGCTTCGTCGACACCGACATGACCGCGGTGCTCACCGACGAGCAGCGCGCGGGCATCGTGTCGCAGGTGCCGCTGGGCCGTTACGCGCAGCCGGAGGAGATCGCCGCCGCGGTGAAGTTCCTCGCCTCCGACGACGCCTCGTACATCACTGGAGCCGTCATCCCGGTTGACGGCGGATTGGGCATGGGTCACTGATCACCATGAGCGGAATTCTCGAGGGCAAGCGCATCCTCATCACCGGTGTGCTGATGGAGTCCTCCATCGCCTTCCACGCCGCGAAGCTGGCCCAGGAGCAGGGTGCGGAGATCATCCTAACCGCGTGGCCCCGGCCGACGCTGACCGAGCGCATCGCCAAGAAGCTGCCCCAGCCCGACAAGGTCAAGGTCCTGGAGCTCGACGTCTCGAACGACGAGCACCTCGCCCGCCTGGAGGGCCAGGTCCGTGAGCACCTGGGCGACCGCCTCGACGGCATCGTGCACTCCATCGGCTTCGCGCCGCAGGACGCGCTCGGCGGCAACTTCCTGAACACGCCGTTCGAGTCCGTGGCCACCGCCATGCACGTCTCCGCCTTCTCCCTGAAGTCGCTGACCATGGCGCTGCTGCCGCTGATGTCCGAGGGCGGTTCGGTCGTCGGCCTCACCTTCGACGCGCAGTTCGCCTGGCCGCAGTACGACTGGATGGGCCCGGCCAAGGCTGCCCTCGAGGCCACCAGCCGCTACATGGCGCGCGACCTCGGCAAGCAGGACATCCGCTGCAACCTGATCTCGGCGGGCCCGCTCGGCTCCATGGCCGCGAAGTCCATCCCGGGCTTCGGCGAGCTGGCCTCGGTCTGGGACACCCGCTCCCCGCTGCCCTGGGACCTCGCGGACCCGGAGCCGGCCGGCCGCGGCATCGTCGCGCTGCTCTCCGACTGGTTCCCGAAGACCACGGGCGAGATCATCCACGTCGACGGCGGTCTGCACGCCATCGGCGCGTAACCGCTCGGGACGTGCAGGAAAGGGCCGTGGGGGGGGCCCCGGGGGGGGGGCACCCCCCCCCCCCCGGCCCGCGCGGCCGCGGGCGGGGGGGTGGGGGGGGCGGGGGGCCGGGAGCGGGGGGGGGCGCGGCGCGGGGGGGGGGGGCGCGGGGGGCCACGGGGGGGGGGGACCGGGGGGC
>NZ_JBSHDU010000141.1:8258-10457 GCF_053616475.1 Streptomyces sp. NPDC055815
CCCCTGGGGGGGGGCCTCCCCCCGCGCGGGGTTGTCCCGGCGGGGGGGGGGGGGGGCGCGGGGGGGCGCCCCCCCCCCGCCCCCCCCCCACGGCCCTCGCCGTTCCGCAACTCCTGCACGGGTCGAAAAGTAGCCCGAATGACCCCAGACTGAGGCAGAGCGTGATGTTCTGCTGCTGACGGGGAGGAGGTACGGGCATGCGCGCGATACGCCAGAGCTTCGGGGCGTTCGCCTCCGTCGCCGTTCTGATCACCGGGACGTTCGTGGCCACCGAGCTGCGGGCCGCTCCCGCCCCGGCCGAGGAGCTCCCGGCCGCCGCCCCGACAGCACAGGAACCGGAGAACTTCGGGGCCTCCTGCCGCACCGTCGTCGAGGGCTCCCGCGTCACCGCGCACTGCAGCAACCCGTACCCCCGCACCGACCGGATCCGCCTCCACGTGGAGTGCGAGCGCTGGTGGGACGTCGACAGCGACAGCGCCCCCGTGGAGGTCGAACCCGCCGACTACGCCCGGGTCACCGGCCGCTGCTGGAAGGAGGTCCGGTCGGCCTGGATCACGCACGAGCCCGCGGATCCGGCTCCTGCCCCCGACTCTCCTCCGGTACGGGGCTCCTGAGGCACATGAAGGGGTAGCCGGCCGCCTCCGTGCCGGCCCGCTCGGCATCACCCTCGCGGATCGCGTCCACCAGGCGCGCGTGGTCCATGTGGTTCTCCGGCCGCAGCACCTGCCCGACGTCGTCGCGCAGCCAGTCCCGCAGCAGATCGCCCAGGTCCGCGTAGAGCTCCGTCAGCACCTCGTTGCCCGAGGCGGCGACGACCGCGTGGTGGAAGGCCGCGTCGACCGTCACGAACCGCTCCGCGTCCCCCGACTCCCAGGCCTCCTCGCGCCGCCCGAGCAGCGCGTCCAGCTGCTTGAGGTCCCGCTCCGTGCGCCGCTCGGCCGCGAACCGGGCCGCGGCGGACTCGAGCGTGGAGCGCAGCTCGGCGACGTGCCGGGGGTCGGAGCCGGCGAAGCGGCGGTGCATGACGCCCGCCAGCTCGCTGGTGGCGACGACGTACGTCCCCGAGCCCTGACGGATGTCGAGCAGGCCGTTGTGCGCGAGCGCGCGGACCGCCTCGCGCACGGTGTTGCGGGCGACGCCCAGCTGCTCGACCAGTTCGGGTTCGGTCGGGATGCGCGAACCCACCGGCCACTCGCCGGAGGTGATCTGGTTCCGCAGCTCGGCGATCACCTGATCGGAGAGACCGGTGCGCCGGGGGTGACCGAGGGCCATGGAACGCCTTCCCATTGATTCGAGCCTGGAGCGGTGGAGATGAGACCGTTCGAGATTGAACGGTTCGAGATTGGACAACCAATCATCCCATGATTCTATGATGGCCTCATGTCCGACGAGCAGAAGACCCTCGACCCTGCCGCGACCGCGCCGTCCGCAGGCCCCGCCACCGCCGGCGATTCTCCCGCACCGGACCGTGCCGCCCCGGCGCGCCGCTGGGCCCTCGGCATCGTCGCCGTCGGACTCGTCCTGGCCGCGCTCAACCTGCGCCCCGCCATCACCAGCCTCGGCGCGCTCCTCGAAGAGGTCAGCGCCGACCTCCACATGAGCGGCACCGTCGCCGGTGTCCTCACCTCCGTCCCGCCGCTCTGCTTCGCCGTCTTCGGCATCACCGCGCCCCGCCTCGCGCGCCGCTTCGGCCCCGCCGCCGTCGTCTGCGCGGGCATGGCCGCGATCTTCACCGGCCTCGTCCTGAGGCCCTTCGCGACCGGCACCGCCGCGTTCCTGGCCGCCAGCGCCCTCGCCCTCATGGGCATCGCCGTCAGCAACGTCCTGATGCCGGTGATCGTCAAGCGGTACTTCCCCGACCGGGTCGGCAGCATGACCGGGCTCTACTCCATGGCGCTCGCCCTGGGCACCTCCGTCGCCGCGGCCGCGACCGTCCCCATGACCGACGCCCTCGGCGGCGGCTGGCGCCTCGGCCTGGGCGTCTGGGCGGTCCTCGCCGCGCTCGCCGTGCTGGCCTGGCTGCCGCTCCTGCGCGACCGGGACGCCGACACGGCGCCGAAGGCCGCCGCGGCCCCCGCGGAGGGACCGCGCGACCCGGCCTCGCGGACCCTCGCGTCGCAGGCCCCCGCGCCGCGGGCCGTCGCCTCGCGGACCCGCGCACCGCAGGCCCGCGCACCGCAGGCCCGCGCACCGCAGGCC
>NZ_JBSHDU010000142.1:0-10156 GCF_053616475.1 Streptomyces sp. NPDC055815
TCCAGGGCTCCCTGAACAAGCCCTGCATCGGCCTGCCGGCCAAGGTCAACGCCGGTTCGATCCTCGGCCTCGTCCCGGTCACCGTCCAGGACATCGACGTCCTGTCCTCCCCGCAGAACCAGCAGTGCGCCGAGAACTCCACCCAGGCCAAGGGTGACGAGCCGCTGTCGCACCTCATCGAGGACATCCCGGTCCTCTCCGGGAACGGCGCCTTCAACGGCTGATCGGCCCCGTCGCCTGCGGGCAATGGGGTGAAAGAGCAGGTGCCGGTGTTATTCCGGTTTCCTTTGTGCGGGATGTTCGTTGTGTTGTGTGCCGCGGAAATGCATTCCGCCGAGGAAAGGATCCAGACGAAATGAACTGTAAGAAGGCTGCAGCCGTCGTCGCCGGAATCATCATGGCCATGGGTGTGGCGTCGCCGGCTTTCGCGGACGCGGAGGCGGAGGGCTGGGCCGTCGGTTCGCCGGGCGTCCTCTCCGGCAACGTCGTGCAGGTCCCGATCCACGTCCCGATCAACGTCTGCGGCAACAGCGTGAACGTCATCGGCGCGCTGAACCCGGCCGCCGGCAACACCTGCATCAACGTCTGAGTCCCGGCGCCCGCAGGCGCGGAGGGCCGGTCCCGGAGAGCAGCCGCTCCCCGGGGCCGGCCCTCCGTCACGCCGGGACCGGCGCCCTGCCTCCCGTACGCGGCCGGCCGGGCGGGCCCGAACGGGCACCGGCCCGCAGCCGCTGCCGGACGCCCTTCACCAGCCGCCCCGCCGTGTACTCGGCGCCGAGGACGAACCGCATCGACGGCCCGTACGAAGGGGCCGTGAGCAGACCGGCGAGGAACAGGCCCGGCCAGGAGGACTCGAAGAGACCGCCGACCTCCGGGGCGCCGCCCGCGCCGACCCTCCGCAGCGCCCCGCGCAGCGCGGGGGAGAGGACCGCGGCCCGGTCCAGGCTCGGGGTGAAGCCGGTGGCGGCGATCACGTGGTCCGTCTCCAGGACCGTCGTCCCGTCCGGCCCGGCCACGTCCAGCCGGAGCCGCTCGTCGCCGGTCACTCGCGCCGAGGTGATCCGCTGCCCCAGGCGGACGTCGCCGACCGCCGCGAACCGCTCGCGGAGCCACCAGGCGCCCGCGGGGCCGAGCGCCGAGCCGAAGATCCGCTCACGGGTGGCGGCCGGCAGCCGCCGGAAGATCCCCGGGGTGTCGGCGTACAAGCGGTTCCGCCAGCCGCAGCCGAGGCCCGTGTGCGGGGCGCGCAGCGAGGGCCAGAGGCCGCGGTCGAGGGCCGGCGGCACGGTGTTCCAGCGCAGCCGGCCGGCCCGGGCGACGATCCGTACGGCTCCGGCGCCCCGCTCGACGAGGAGCGCGGCGGTCTCCAGGGCCGCCTGCCCGGCCCCGACGACGGTGACGTCCCGGCCGGCGAAGCCGTCGAGCTCGCCGTGGTGGCTGGAGTGGGTGACGTACCGTCCGGGCAGTCCCCGCAGGGCCCCGGGGACCTCCAGGAAGGGCAGGACGCCGACCGCGAGCGCCACCGTCCGGGCGCGTACCGCCTCGCCGTCCTCGGTGCGGACCTCGAAGCCCCCGGCGGCGGGCGCGACCGAGCCGACGAGCCGCTCGTCGAGCACGGGCACGGTCTGCCGGGCGAACCAGTCGCCGTACGCGGCGAAGAAGCCGACCGGGAGGGGCACGCCGTGCTCGGTGTGGACGCCCCTGGTCGCGGCGTAGGCGTCGAGGCCGTACGCCCCCTCCGGGTCGGAGAGATGGGACGCCCAGGGCTCCGACTTCAGGAACATGCCGGAGGGCATGGCGTGCCAGGACTCCATCGAGCGGCCGAAGGCGCGGAAGTTCAGCCCGTGGGCCGCGGCGTGGGCGGCCACGGACAGGCCGTAGGGTCCGGCCCCGACGACCACCAGGTCGTACATCGACGTCGACATCGTGCCTTCCGCGTTCATCGTGGGGTGAGCTGATCGGTGGAGGTACGGGCCGGGGGCGCCCCGGGCGTGATGGCCGGGGCGCCCCGGCGGGCCACGAGCGCCCGGCGCAGCGCCGCCAGCGCCCGGCGCAGCAGGTGCGCGAGCCAGGCGCGGCCCATGGCGAGCGCCGGCAGCGGATCGTCGGCCGAGAACCAGGCGCACTCGGTCCGCCGCCGCGCCCCGCCCGGCTCCGGCGCGTACCGGCGGCGCGGGGAGGCGAGCAGCGACAGCGCCGCGTAGTTCTCGACCAGGAACCGGCGGCCGTACACGGCGCAGTGCGGCGGCACCGGGCGGCCGGTGAGGTCCAGGTGCAGCGCCCGGACCACGTCCAGGCCGTCCGGGTCGGTGAAGAGCCGGAACTGGGCGCCGGGCCGGGGGTTGAAGTCGAGCAGGTGGTACGCGCCGGTGGCGCTGTTCAGCCGGAAGTCCAGGTCGCACACGCCCCGGTAGTCCAGCGCGTCGAGCAGCTCGCGGGCCGTCCGGTCGACGGCCGGGTTCACCGTCCAGCAGCCGGAGGCGGTGAGCCCGGCCCCGTCCGGCCAGGAACGCTCCTTGCGCCCGGTCGCCCCGGTCGAGCAGCGGCCCGCGGAGTCCACGTACCCGTGGAAGAACCAGTCGAGGTCCCGGCCCGCGGGGAGCAGCTCCTGGAGCAGCAGCCGGCTGCCGGCCTCGGCGGTCCGGGCGTACAGCTCCCGCACCTCGGCCAGGGACCGCACGATCGTGGTGCTCCGCAGCCCGCGGCCGGCCGGGAGCAGCCAGGGCCGGCTCCACTTGGCGACCACCGGAAGCCCGAGCGACCACGCCATGGCGGCGGCCTCGTCGGCGCCCTCGGGGAGTTCGGTACGGGGATGGGGCAGGCCCAGGTCCGCGCAGGTCTCGGCGAGCGCCGCCTTGTCGGCGACCCGCAGCAGCTGCTCCTCGGTCTGCTCGGGCAGCAGGAAGCGCGGGACGAGTCCGGGGCGGTGGTCGGCCAGGGCGAGGGCGCTGACGTCGTCCAGCGGCACGGCCAGCACGGGATGTGACGGGTCGTCGGTGATCTCCTCGGCGAGGCCGTGCAGGAGGGCGGCGAGCTCGGCGGGGGAGTCCGTCCCGGGGCGCTCGCGGACCGAGCGGAGGAAACGGGAGCGGGCGACCGGACTGGTGCTCGATTCGATGACGGCGTGGACCGGAATTCCCGCCCGCCCCAGCGAACGGGCGGCGCCGAGTGTGCCGTGATGGAAGGGGTTCCGGTCGAGCCGCACAAGGACGGTGGGGACGCTGGTGTCGAAACGCTGGCGCGGCACGGCATGCCCTTCATCTCGGTGCCCCAACTGGGCGATGAAATCCTCTAATGGACTACTGATCAGATGGAAGCGGAGTTCACGGTCGGCTTATTAGGAATACTTTCTGAGTATCGGATTGACGGACCATCAAATGGCGTAGAGGTGAAGGAGTGGCCATGGCAGCTGCGTACCGGAGAACATCGAGAAGATGGCTGGGGGTGTTCACCGCCGGTCTCCTCGCCACGGGCTCAGTCGTGCTCGCGTCCCCCGCCCACGCCACCGAATCCACCCCGCCGAAGGACCCGGTCCCCACCAGCCTCGCCACCGCCATGGGGGCCTTCCTCGACTCGGGCGACCGCGGGGTCGCCCGCATCGGGCAGCTCCAGCGGTGGCTCGGCGGCCACGAGCTCCGCGTCGGCCACACCTACCTGCCCGGCGACCTCTGGAAGAACATCGAGGGACCCCCCGGCTTCCTCGACGCCTGGGCCGACTGGCGCAACGAGCGCACCGACCGCATGCTCGTCCTCAACGTCCCCATGCTGGAGCGCAACGAGGCCCGCGTCGCCGACCGCCAGGTCCGCCGGCAGCTCCAGCTCGGCGCCGCCGGCTACTTCGACCACCACTTCACGACCCTCGCCGAACGCCTCGTCGAGGCGGGGGCCCGCGACACCGTCGTCGTCCTCGGCTGGGAGATGAACGGCACCACGTACACCCATCGGTGCGCCCCCGACCCCGACGCGTGGAAGAAGTACTGGAACCGGATCGTCACCGCGATGCGGGCCGTGCCGGGCCAGAAGTTCCGATTCGACTTCAACCCGAGCCGCGGCCTCGACGCGATTCCGTGGACCGAGTGCTACCCGGGCGACGACGTCGTCGACATCATCGGCATGGATTCGTACGACCAGCCGTCGGGGAGCAGCTTCGACCGGCACGTCAGTGAACCGTACGGGCTCCAGAAGCAGGTCGATTTCGCCGCCGAACACGGAAAGCAGATCTCCTATCCCGAATGGGGGCTCTTCCGGAACGGCGACAACCCGGAATACATGCGGCGCATGCTCGACTGGATGAAGCAGCACAAGCCGCTGTACCACACCATCACCGACTACTGTCCGCACGGCGTCTGGCAGTGCGACGACAATCCGCAGTCGTCGCTGGTGTTCCGGCAGGCCCTGTACGGCACGGAACCGGAACTCCCGACGGACCCGGTCGACCCGACGGACCCGGTCGACCCGACGGACCCGGTCGACCCGACGGACCCGACGGACCCGACCGATCCGGTGGACCCGACGATCCCGGAGCCGAAGCCCGAGCCGAAGCCTGAGCCGAAGCCGGAACCCAAGCCTGAGCCGAAGCCCGAGCCGAAGCCCGAGCCGAAGCCGGAACCGAAGCCCGAGCCGAAGCCCGAGCCCGACTGCTGGGCCCTGGATCTCGGTTCATGGGTGGAGCAGTGGATCGGCGGGTCCGTCTGTGTCCCGGAGAGCAACTGGAAGGACGAACTCGACCTCGACTGGAAGGACAGCCTGAAGGACGTCTGGCCCTTCTGACGCCCCACGTGCCGGCGGTGGCGGAGCTCATCCGCCACCGCCGGCACGGCCGAGGAGCCGTCCCACCCAGGCCCGTTCCCGGGCCTGCCGCGCCGCCCAGCGCCGCGCGTCGGCCGCGCCCGCGCGCAGCCAGAGGAGCGGGGCCGTACCGCGCCCGGTGAGGAGCAGCCGGCGGTTGCGGACCGGTTCGGGCCGCCAGTGCTGCTTGTACGACTCGCTGCCCCGCAGCATGCTGAGCGTGGCCCGCCCGCCCGCGCTGGTCTCGCGCGCCCCGTGCCGCAGCAGCATCGTCGCGACGTCGACCTTGCGGGCGCGCAGGGCCGGGTCGGCGCCGTACAGGTAGCCGCCCGCGAGCCGCGGGGACATCAGGGTGAGGTCGGCGGCGACCACGTCCCCGGCGAGCCGGAACTCGGTGACCATCGCGTCGCCGCGCTCGACCATGGGCCGTACGGCCCGGGTGAGGTGCTGGGCGAACCGCTCGCTGGTGTGCTCGGCGGTCACCCCCCGGCCCTGCCACTGGAGCTGATGGAGCTTCAGGAGCCGGTCGAGGGCGGCCGGAACCTCCTCGCCGGACACCACGCGCGCGTCGATGCCGAGCGCGTCGAGCTTCCGGAGCTTGGCGCGGACCCGCTGGGCCTTCCCGGACGGGATCCGTTCGAGGAGCCCCTCCATGGGGACGGCGGGCAGCTCCAGGCAGAGCGAGTCCGGCAGCCGGCGGCGCGGGCCGCGCCAGTGGGCGAAGACACGTTCGCTGGCCGCTCCGGGCCGGACCTCCCGCAGGTCGAGGACCGCGCCCCGGGCGGCCCGGGCGAGGGCCCCGGCGAGGGCGGGCGCCGCCTCCGGGCAGTCGTCGTCGAGGAGGACGTCCGTGAAGTCGGTGATGGTGCCGCCGAGCTGGGTGAGGGCGGGCAGCGGCCCGCGGGCCCGCATCAGGGGCGCGGCGGCGACGAGTGCGCCGTCCTCGCGCCGTACGAGCACCACCCGCAGCGCACCGGGCCTGCCGTAGGAGAGCCACCAGGAGTGCAGCCAGGAGTGGGACTGGAAGGGGGTGGCGGAGGAGCAGCGCCCGTACAGCGCCGTCCACTCGGCCGAAAGCCGCCCGAACTCCTCCTCGTCACGGCAGATCTCGGTCCGCAGCGCTCTCCGGTCGAGCTGTGCGGTCTGCGTTCTCGGGCTCACACCGCCTCCGCCTGGTGCGTGGCGACCGCCGGGGCGGGCACCACGGCGGAGGTGGTGGACTGCCGGGAGTGCCGGGCCCCGTCGCGCGTGGCGGCGCGCTTCGGGCGCACCAGGAGGACCAGGCCGCCGAGGAGGCCACCCGCGCAGCCGCCGACGAGCGCGGAGAGCGGCGCCGACGGGGAGACGGGGGCGACGGGCTTGGTGGCGCGGGAGAACGGGACGACCTTCACCCCGGTGCTGCCGGCGACGTGGCCGCTGTTCAGGACGAGCGCGCGGGCCACCCCGTCGGCCATCGAGACCGCCTGGGCGGGCTTCGCCGACCGCGCGGTGATCGAGATCATCGGCGCGTCCGGGGAGGTCGCCGCCTGCACGTTCTTCCGGAGGGTGTCGGCGGTGACCCCGGCCCACACCTGGGCGTCGCCGGTCACCGCGATGTCGGTGGCGACCCGCCCGTACGCCTGCGCGAAGCCGAGCACCGCCGCCGGGTCGGACTTCTCGGCCGGTACGACGATGACGTAGCTGGTCGCCGCGTACTCCGGGGTCTTCAGGGCGCCGTAGCCGCCGCCCAGGACCGCGCCGGCGAGGACGGCCGCCGGGAGGACCGCCCAGCGGCCCGGGGAGCGCAGAGCGGCGGGGAGGAACGCGCGGGGTGGGGTGGTGTTCATGGTCGGGCTCTCTCACTTCGAGGGGGTGCCGTGGACGGCCTGGTCGTACAGGGACATCAACTGCCGTGCGCTGTGCGCGATGTCGTAGCGGCGGGCGGCCTCCGGCTGCGGGAGCCGGGCGAGCCGGGCGTCCCGGATGCCGCGCAGCGCCGAGATCAGCTCGGGTACGGACTCGCCGATCCGGCGCGCGCCCGGTGCCGCGTCCGGAGGCAGGTCGTCGACCGCCGGACAGGCCACGTACAGCGCGGGAAGGCCCGCGGCGAGCGCCTCGACGACCGCGAGCCCGAAGGTCTCGTCGGGGGAGGTGGACACGAACGCGTCCATCGCGGAGAGGAGTTCGGGCAGCGTGGGCCCGAGCGGCGCCGGCGTCGGCGGGTCCTCGCAGGCCCCGAAGAGCGTGATCCGGCCGGCGGCCCCGCACTCCCGGGCGATCCGCAGCAGCTCCTCGCGGTGCTCGCCCTCGCCGACGAGGAGCAGCCGGGCCTCCGGCACCGAGGCCACCGCCCGGACGAGCCGGTCGAACCGCTTCCCGGGCGTGAGCCGTCCGACGCCGCCGACGACGTACGCGTCCTCGGGGATGCCGAGGACGCCCCGGGTGAGGCGCCGGGCGCGCGCGTCGAAGGCGAACCGGCCGGTCTCGATGCCGTTCGGCACCACCCGGATGCGGTCCGGGGGCACTCCCCAGTCGGCGAGCCGGCGGGCGACGCTGGGCGAGACGGCGACCGTGGACGTGCCGAGCCGCTCGGACGCGAGGTACAGGGCGCGGGTGCCCGCCGAGAGGGGACGCCCCTCGATCTGGGTCTCGCCGAGGGAGTGCTCGGTGGCGATGACCCGGCGGACCCCGGCGATCCGGGCCGCCGTCCTGCCGTACACGCACGCACGGTAGAGGTGCGTGTGGACGAGGTCGTACCGGCCCTGCCGGACGATCCGGGCGAGCCGAGGCAGCGCCCCCAGGTCCCGGTTCCCGGTCATCCCGAGGTGGGTGACGGGCGTGCCGTCGGCCTGGATGCCCGCGGCGACCGCGCCCGGATTGGTGAGCGTGACGACCTCGCTGCGGGTCGGCAGGTGGCGGAGCAGGAGCCGCAGCTGCTGCTCGGCGCCGCCGATGCCGAGGCCGGTGATGACGTGCAGGACCTTCACGGCGCACCGACCGCGGCCGGGCCGTGCGGGGCGGGGAGCAGGTCGCCGGGGTGGCGGCGGCGCAGCGGGTGCAGGAGGCGCTTGGCGGTGAGCCGCCAGGGGGTGTCGTTCTCGCCGATGTGGACGCGGGGCAGGGCGTACGTGCCGGTGTGCGGGCCCGGGTCGATCGCGCAGGCGTAGCGGTAGCCGGCCTTGCGCACGGCGCGGATCGCGCGCGGGTCGACCTGCCCGTACGGGTAGCAGAAGCCTTCCACCGGGCGGCCGGTCATCTCCTCCAGGAGGTCACGGCTCTGCCGGGTCTCGGCGGCGAGCGTCGCGTCGTCGGCCTCGGTGAGCGGGACGTGCCGCAGGCCGTGCGAGCCGATCTCCATGCCGGCGTCGGCGATCCGCCGGATGCCGTGCTCGTCGAGCAGCGGTTTGCGCGGCCCGTCGGTGTCCCAGCCGTTCTCGCCGCCGAGGCGGCCCGGCAGCACGTACACCGTCGCGGTGAAGCCGTGCCGGCGCAGCAGCGGCAGCGCCGAGTCGAGGAAGTCCGCGTACCCGTCGTCGAAGGTCAGGCCCACGAGCCCCTTGGCGCGCCCCTCGGCGGTGGCGGCGAGCAGCTCCCGCACCGAGACCCCGCGCAGCCCCCGGTCGCCGAGCCAGTGCAGCTGCCGGGCGAAGCGCACGGGGGAGACGGTCACCCGGTACGGATCGTCAGCGGTGTCCGTGATCGAGTGGTACATCGCCACCCACAGGGGCGGCTTCCACAGGGGCGGCATCGGCAGTGGACGGCGCAGCGCGGTGGCGGCGGGCATGGGGTGTCCTCCGGAAGGCGGAGCGGGGCAGGGGCGGGATCTCGGGCGCTTTGGCGGCGCAGGCGATGAAGAGCAGGAAGACGCCGACGACGACCAGTCCGGCGGCGGCGACGGCGAGGACGGCGGAGTCGACGGCGAGCTGGCAGAGCCAGCCGGCGCCGGTGGCCCAGGCGCTCGCGGTGGCGAGCCGGAGCAGCCCCTCGCCGAGCCGGCCGACGTGGATCGGGACGGCCTGGCGGTGCGCGCCCCGCAGCAGCAGGACGGCGCTGAGGGTGATGCCGAGGGCGTTGGCGGCGGCGATGCCGACCGCGCCCCAGTAGTGGGCGCCGGGGATGCCGGCGACGGCGGTGGTGAGGAGCCCCGCGGCCATGGCGGCGGCCGGGTACCAGAGCGGGCGGGCGGCGGAGAAGTAGCAGCGGACGAGGGCGCCGACCATCGTCTGGCCCAGCAGGCCGAGCGCGTACACCCGCATGACGGCGGCGGTGGCGGTGGTGTCGGCGCCGGTGAACTCACCGCGCTCGAAGAGCAGTTCGATGATCCGGGGGGCGGCGGCGATCACCGTCGAGGAGCCGACGAGCACGACGACGGCGGCGAGCAGCAGATCCCGCTCGACCCGGCGGCGGGCCGCCTCGGGATCGCCCGCCGCGAGCGCGCGGGCGACCACCGGGAAGCTGACCGTGCACAGCATCAGGGAGAGGATCATCGGCATCTGCGCGACCTTCTGCGCGTAGTTCAGATGCGAGATGGCGCCGGCGGGCAGCGGCGAGGCGAGGAACCGTTCGATCAGGGTCTGGGACTGGCGGCACAGCGAGAACGCGACGACGGGCGCGATGAGTCCGAGGACCAGGATGCGCCCCTCGCCGGTGCCGGCGGGCACGGTCGGCGCCGTCCGTCGCGGTGTCCGCAGCTCCCGCAGCAGCGTCGGGGCCTGGACGAGGACCATGAGGACCCCGCCGACGGCGACCCCGGCGGCGGCGGACCGCACGCCCCACGGCTCGCGCAGCACCAGGATCGTGCCGATGATCCCCACGTTGTACGCGACGTAGATCGCGGCCGGCGGCAGGAACCGGCCGTGCGCGCGGAGCGCCGCCGAGCAGTACCCCACCAGGGCGAACGACAGCACGCAGGTCCCGGTGAGCCGGGTGCAGTCGACGGCGAGCGCCGGATCGGGAAGCCCCGGGGCGAGCGCGGCCACGAGCAGCGGCGCCGCGACGATCAGGACGACGGCGGCGACCCCGAGGGCGAGGACGATCCGGGGGAGCGTCCCGCGCACCAGGGCCCGCACCGGGTCGTCGGAGAGCCCGGCCGAACGGCGGGCCAGGGCACGGGAGAAGGCGGGCACCAGGATCAGCGCCATCGCGTCCTCGATGAGCAGCGTCGAGGCGAACTCGGGCACCGTCCACGCCACCAGGAACGCGTCGGTCCCGGCCCCGGCCCCGAAGTACCCGGCCATGATCTGGTCCCGTACGAGCCCGAGGACCGCGCCGGCGGCGGTGAGCCCGGCGGTCACGGCCGCCGCCTTCGCGAGGAACCCGCCGCCCCCGGGGGCGGCGGCGCGCGCGTGGGCCCGGCGGCCGGGGGTCGGCGCGGCGCGTGGCGCGGGGG
>NZ_JBSHDU010000143.1:0-9942 GCF_053616475.1 Streptomyces sp. NPDC055815
GCCGCGCGTGCCGCCGCGGCCGGTGACGGCGCCCGGGGCGGCGAAGGGGTCGGGTGCTCCCGGGGCCCCCGGGGTCGCGGGGGCACCCGGGGCGTCGGGTGCTCCCGGTGGTGTCGTCGTGCCGCCCGTCGTCGCCTGGCTCGACGCCCCCCGGCCCGAGGCCGCGCCGGGGATCTGGCGGTTCCGGCATGTGCCACCGCCGCCGCCCCGGGAGGCCCGGAAGCTCGCGCCCGTCACCGTGGCCGGGCTTCTGATCCCGCTCGTCGTGGGGCTGCTGCTCTGGTCCGCCTGGCGGCGCGGCGCCGTCCCGTACCAGTGGATTCCGCTGGCAACCTTCACCCCTAGTGAATGGTGGTACGCCGGAGGAACCTCGTCCCGCGACTGGCACGGCGACGAGGCCCATGTCGTCTACGACGGCGTCTTCTTCGCCGTCCTGCTCTACACGATCGCTCGCCTCGGCGCCTGGGCGGAGCTCTCCCGCCACTTCGTCGCCGACCGCCGCCCATCCGTGCGCGCCGCGATCACGGCGGGCGCCGCGCTGATCGCGCTGACGTTCGTCTGGCCGGAGGCCTTCCCCGGCGTCGGCTGGGACGCTCTGCCGGTCGTCAA
This sequence comes from Streptomyces sp. NPDC055815, assembly GCF_053616475.1. NCBI lineage: Bacteria > Bacillati > Actinomycetota > Actinomycetes > Kitasatosporales > Streptomycetaceae > Streptomyces > Streptomyces sp. NPDC055815. The sequence goes on from NZ_JBSHDU010000143.1 coordinate 610, forward strand.
GCCTGTGCTCTCCCTCGTGGTGCTGATCGGCGGAATCGACGCTCTCACCTCCCCGTTCCTCGCGTACACCCTGTACGGCCTGATCACGGCCGCCGTCCTCTGGCCCTTCGCCCGCCTCGGCGACTGGCCCGGCCTGGTCCGCGGGTGGCTCAGGGCCCGCGCCGCCACGACGGACGGCACCCCGCCGCCCCTCGACCCCGCCGGGCCCGTACCGCTCTCGCAGTGGCCCGAGCTGCGGGCGGTCGGACAGCAGCAGGCGGCGGACCTGCTGGCCGCCGAGCTGTACGCCGGACGCATGAACGACGTGGACTGCGCCCGCGTCCGCCACGGCGTCGAGCGGCGGCTCACCTCCTTCGTCGACACCGTGCTCCGGCAGGGCGCCGCGGCCGGGGTCCACCCCTCGGGCGACCGCGACCTGCCGGGCCGCACCGCCCCCCACGACCTCCTCCTCGGACAGGTCCGCATCGGCCGCTGCGTGGCCGAGACACGGAACCCGGCCGCCTACCGGGGCGTCGGCCTCGCCCTCGAACCGGCCGCCCTCGCCACCTCCCTCCTGGTCGTGGGCCCCTCCGGCGCCGGGAAGACCACCCGTCTGACCGGCCCGGTCGTCGAGTCCCTCGCCCTGCAGGCCCTCACCGGAGCCTGCGCGGTCGTCGCCGTGGGCACGACGGACGCCCCGCTCGGCCCGGACGGCGCCTACGACGTCGTGGTCACGCCCGGCGACCCGGCCTCGCCGTACGACCTCGACCTGTACGCCGGCCTCACCGACCCCGACGAGGCCGCGGCGCTGCTCGCGGAGGGCCTCGCGGGCGACGTCGAGAGCCTCGACGTCCGGCGGGCCGCCACCGTCCTCGCCCAGCTCGTCGGCCCCTACCGGGCGGCGCACGGCCGCTTCCCGTCCGTGCCGGTGCTCCGCGAGCTCCTCGAAGCGGGCCCGGAGACGCTGACCGCGCTCCTCGGCCGGCTCCCGGCCGACGCCGCGGCCATGCGCCGCGAGCTGGAGGCCCGGATCCGGCAGGCCGGGACCGCCGCCGACGCCGGGCCGCTGCTCGCGGACCGCCTGTCGCTCCTCGACCGGCCGGCCTTCGCCGAGTTCTTCGGCGCCGACGGCAGCGACGTACAGCCCTTCTCCCTGAAGTCCGTCGTCCACCACCCGCTGCGGGTCCGGATCAAGCTGCCCGAGCGCGGCCACGAGGAGGCCTCGCGGCTCCTCGCCCGGCTGGTCCTGGCCCAGTTCCTGGCGGCGGCGCGGACGGGCACCAAGCGCACGCACTTCGTGGCCCTCGTCCTCGACGACGCCCACGGGGCGCTGACCACGGGGACCGTCCGCTCCCTCCAGCGGCTGCGCCCGCACAACGCCGGTGTCGTCCTCGGGCTCCGTACCCTCGGCGAGGTGCCGGAGGCCCTGCACGGCCCGCTGCTCGGTGCCGTCGGCTGCCGGGTGGCGCTCTCCGGCATCACCACCTGGGACGGGCGTGGCTTCGCCGAGACCTGGGGCAAGGAGTGGGTGGAGACCACCGAGGTGGCACAGCACACGGTCTTCGCGCACCAGCCGATGACCCGGTTCATCCACTTCCTGCGGAAGAAGGTCACCGGAGTGGCCGTCACCACCGACGCGGTCACGACCCGGAAGGTCGAGCGCGAGCGCTGGTCGGCCTCGGAGCTCGCCCACGCGGTGCCACCGGGCCACGCGGTGGTGTCCCTGACGACACCCCAGGGCGCGCTCACGCCCCCGGTCCTGGTAGACCTGCGCGCCTGACGGGCGGCCGCCCGTTCGGCCCAGTCGTCTCACCCCTCGCGCGGCAGAGCGGGGTCCCGGCGGCCCTGGCACAATCGGGGGCGCCGCTCACCTGAGCGGTGCCTCCCCGCCTCCGTGCACGGCTCCCCCCGCGCGCGGTCCTCGCTCAAAGGTCCGACGGTCCCCAATGCCGCCCACCCTCGCCTCGCTCGTGCAGCACTCCGCCCTCAAGCTCATCGTCCGCGCCGGTGAGGACCGCCTCGACACCCCCGTCCGCTGGGCACACGTCAGCGAGCTCGCCGACCCCGTCCCGTACATGGAGGGCGGCGAGCTCCTCCTCACCACCGCGCTCACGCTCGACGCCGAGGACCTGGAGGCGATGCGCCGCTATGTGCGGCGGCTGCTGGGCGCCGGGGTGGTCGGCCTCGGGTTCGCCGTGGGCGTCAACTACGAGGAGATCCCGCCGGCCCTGCTCGACGCGGCGCGCGAGGAGCACCTGCCCCTCCTGGAGGTACCGCGCCGGACCCCGTTCCTCGCCATCAGCAAGGCCGTCTCGGCGGCCATCTCCGCCGATCAGTACCGCGCCGTCACGGCCGGTTTCGAGGCCCAGCGCGAGCTGACCCGCGCCGCCCTCGCGGAGGGTCCCGAGGCCGTCGTCGCCCGGCTCGCCGCGCACGTCGACGGCTGGGCCGCGCTGTACGACGCCTCCGGCACCGTCGTCGCCGTCGCGCCCGAATGGGCGGCGCGCCGGGCCGCCCGCCTCACCCCCGACGTCGAGCGGCTGCGCGAGCGGCCCGCGCCCGCCAGCGCCGTCGTCGGCGGTACGGACGACCGCGTCGAGCTCCAGTCGCTCGGCACCGGACGCCGGGTGCGGGGCGCCCTCGCCGTCGGTACGGGCGCGCCCCTCGGCACGGCCGAGCGGTACGCCGTGCATTCGGCGATCGCCCTGCTCACCCTCACGACGGAACGTTCCCGCTCGCTCCAGGCGGCGGAGCAGCGGCTCGGCGCCGCGGTGCTCCGGCTGATGCTCGCGGGCCAGCCGGAGCACGCCCGCGCGGTGGCCGGCGACCTGTACGGAGGGCTGCTCGACGCCCCGTACCGGCTGCTCGTCGCCGAGCCGGCCGGAGGCGAGGCGGGCGCCGAGCCGCCGCTCCCGGTGCTCGCCGAGGCCCTGGAGGCCGCGGCCGCCCGCGCGGGCGAGGCGGTGCTGACCGTCGCCGAGAGCGGACAGCGGCTCGTCGTGCTCGCCGGGGACGGGGGCGCGGTGGTCGCCGCCTGCGAGGGGTACGCGGAGCGGGAGGCGGAAGACGCCGGTGTCGTCGTCGGTCTCTCCGCCCCGGCGGGCCCGAGCGCCGCGGCGGCGGCGTACAAGCAGGCCGAGCAGGCCCTCTCGGTCGCCCGGCGGCGGGGCAGGGCGCTCGTCGAGCACGAGGACCTGGCGGCCGGCTCGGTCCTTCCGCTCCTCGCCGACGACGCCGTACGCGCCTTCGCCGACGGGATGCTCCGCGCGCTCCGCGAGCACGACGCGACCGGCCGCGGCGACCTGGTGGCCTCACTGCGCGCCTGGCTGTCCCGGCACGGCCAGTGGGACGCGGCGGCGGCGGACCTGGGCGTCCACCGCCACACGCTGCGGTACCGGATGCGGCGGGTGGAGGAGATCCTCGGCCGTTCCCTGGACGACCCGGACGTCCGGATGGAGCTGTGGCTGGCCCTGAAGGCGACGGGCGAGGACGGCAGCGGGGCCTAGCCAGGGCCTGTCTTTCGGATCATGCCGGGCTCGCGGGGCCTGGCACGCACGCTCGCCGCGTTGTCGTCAGTCGCCAACTCCCCCGGCTACCGCTGGGAGGTGCCCCCACCGCGTTGACTCCCTCCTCCGCCTTGCGATCGCACGCACCAGGCCCCGCTCCCTGATCCGGCCTGATCCGAAAGACAGGCCCTAGTCCGAGCCGAGGGAGCTCGCGTCGTCGCCTCCGCCCCGCTTCCCGTTCCGGCGCCGGCCGTCGCGGACCAGCTCGCTGCCCAGCAGGGTCACGGTGGCCACCGCGCGCACCCAGCGGGGCCCGCCCCGCGACGCCCACACCACGCAGCCGCAGCCGGCGACGGCCAGGACCAGGACGCCGATCAGTACGTAAAGGATCATGCTTTCCCCCCGGGGGTCGTACGGTCCCGGCCATCCTCCCACCCCTTCACAAGGCCCCCTCCGCCCTCGCGCCGTCCGAATTCCGCTATCCCTGCCCGGATCCGGGCAATTTTCTTGGTCATCGGGCCCGGAACTCCCTACTCTCCTGCTCATGACAAGCCCCGCCGTCGACCCGGCCCCCGACACACACCCGGCCGCCCCCGAACCCCGTACCGAAGCCCGTACCGCCGCCCCCGTCCGCCGGATCACCGGCGCCGTCTGGGCCGCGCTCGGCATCGTGTACGTCGTCTGGGGCTCCACGTACCTCGGGATCCGGATCGTCGTCGAGACCCTCCCGCCGTTCCTCTCCGGCGGCGCCCGCTTCCTCACCGCCGGCCTCCTCCTCGCCGCGATCGTCGCCTGGCGCCAGGGCCCCGCCGCACTCAAGGTCACCCGCCGGGAACTCGGCTCCGCCGTCCTCGTCGGCCTGCTCCTCATCCTCGGCGGCAACGGCCTCGTCGTCCTCGCCGAGACCTCCATACCCTCCGGCCTCGCCGCACTCCTCGTCGCCGCCGTCCCCGTCTGGGTCGTCCTGCTCCGCGCGGTCTTCGGCGACCGCCCCGGCCTCGGCGCCTTCGGCGGCGTCCTGCTCGGCTTCGCGGGCCTCGGCGTCCTCACCGTCCCGGGCCTGAGCGGCGAGGTGAAGATCGGCGGCGTCCTGCTCGTCCTCGTCGCGGCCCTGTGCTGGTCGGCCGGCTCCGTCTCCTCCGCACGGCTGCCCATGCCCGCCAACCCGTTCACCGCGAGCGTGTACGAGATGCTGGCCGGCGGCCTCGCCGCGCTCACCCTCGGCCTCGTACGCGGCGAACACCACGGCCTCGACCTCGGCGCCGTCTCCGGCCGCTCCTGGGCCGCCCTCGCGTACCTGATCGTCTTCGGCTCGCTCGTCGCCTTCACCGCGTACGCCTGGCTGCTCCAGTCCGCCCCGGTCTCCCTCGCCGCCACCTACGCGTACGTGAACCCGGTCGTCGCCGTGTTCCTCGGCGCCCTCGTCCTGAACGAGGCCCTGACCTGGCCGATCCTCCTCGGCGGCGCGATCGTCGTCGGCGCCGTCTGCCTCATCGTCTCGACCGAGCGACGCGGCTGACCCTCCGGTGGGGAGCACCGGCCTCCTTCCGCTTCGGCCGAAGCGGACAGGGCGGCCACCCCCACTACTCCATACCGGACAAGCCCGCGTCCGCCGTCCCGGCCCTACGGTGTCACCAGAGCAACCGCTCGCACCCCGAAACGGAAAGGGCCGGGACGCAATGACGACCACCCACGCCTTCTGGCTCGCCGGCCGTGAGGCCACCGGCGACGCCACCTTCGACGTCACGAACTCGTACGACGGACGTCTGGTCGGCAAGGTCAGCGTGCCCACCGAGGCCCAGGTCGAGGAGGCCGTCGCCGCCGCACACGCCGTCGTCGACGAGTTCGCCGCGACCCCGGCGCACGTCCGCGCCGCCGCCCTCGACCACGTGTCGAAGCGGCTCGCCGAGCGCACCGAGGAGATCGCCCTCCTGATCTCCGCCGAGAACGGCAAGCCCATCAAGTGGGCCCGCGGTGAGGTCGGCCGTGCCGTCTCCGTCTTCCGTTTCGCCGCCGAGGAGGCCCGCCGCTGGAACGCCGGCGAGGCCCAGCGCCTGGACACCGAGGCCGGCGGCGTGGGCCGCCTCGCCCTCACCCGCCGCATCCCCAAGGGCGTCGTCCTCGGCATCGCGCCGTTCAACTTCCCGCTGAACCTCAGCGCCCACAAGGTCGCCCCGGCCATCGCCGTCGGCGCCCCGATCATCCTCAAGCCGGCCCCGTCGACCCCGATCTCCTCCCTGATCCTGGGCGAGATCCTGGCCGAGACCGACCTGCCGGCCGGCTCCTGGTCGATCCTGACCGTGCCGAACGACCGCATGCCCGCCCTCGTCCAGGACGAGCGCCTCCCGGTCATCTCCTTCACCGGCTCCGACAAGGTCGGCTACGCCATCGCCGAGTCCGTGCCGCACAAGCACTGCACCCTGGAGCTCGGCGGCAACGCCGCGGCCGTCGTGCTGCCCGACTGGTCCTCCGAGGCCGACCTGGACTGGGCCGCGACCCGCATCGCGACCTTCTCCAACTACCAGGGCGGCCAGTCCTGCATCTCCGTGCAGCGCGTGATCGCCGACGCCTCGGTCTACGACCGCCTGGTGCCGAAGATCGTCGCCGCCGTCGAGGCGCAGGTCACCGGTGACCCGGCGGACGACGCCACGGACGTCGGCCCGCTGGTCGACGAGAACGCCGCCAAGCGCGTCGAGTCCTGGGTCGACGAGGCCGTCGCGGCCGGCGCCAAGCTCCTCGCCGGCGGCAAGCGCGAGGGCGCCACCTACGCCCCGACCGTCCTCACCGACCTCCCGGCCGATGTCACCCTGGCCCGCGCCGAGGTCTTCGGCCCGGTCCTGACCATCGCCAAGGTCGACGGCGAGGCCGAGGCCTTCGCCGCGGTCAACGACTCGGACTTCGGCCTCCAGGCCGGTGTCTTCACCCACGACCTGCAGACCGCCTTCCGCGCCCACCGCGCCCTGGAGGTCGGCGGCGTGATCGTCGGCGACGTCCCCTCGTACCGCGCCGACCAGATGCCGTACGGCGGCGCCAAGCGCTCCGGCGTCGGCCGCGAGGGCGTCAAGTTCGCGATGGACGACTACACCTACGAGCGCGTGCTCGTCCTGACGGGCCTCGCCCTCTGAGGCGTACGCCCCACGAGACCAGGCGGTCCGAGCCCACTGTGCGGGGGCTCGGGCCGTCTTTCGTCATGCCACGGGGGAGTCGTCGAGACGGACGACCTCCGCCGGGCCCGCGCGGAAGGCCTTGTTCGCGGCGTCGGCCGCGACCATGTGCGGGGCGACGTCGTGCGCGGCGAGGGCCTCCGCCGAGGCCCAGCGCTCGATCAGGGCGAAGCGGTCGGGGTCGTCGGCCACCCGGTGGAGGTCGTACTGCAGGCAGCCCTCCTCCGCCCGCACCAGGGGCGCGAGCGCCTCGAAGGCGGCGAGCTGTTCCGCGCCACGGCCGGGCAGGGTGGCGACGAGGACGATGAGCTTGATCGGCTGAGACATGCCGCGGACCCTACGCGCGGCCCCGCCGGACGGTCGGGCCGTCTCACCAGAAGGACGAACCCGGAGGGATCCCCTCCTCTTTCCGGACCCGCCGGAATCGGGTACGACGGACTGGAAGCCCAAGGAGGTGTCCATGTCCGCACCCACCCAGCGGCCCAAGGTCACCGAGCGCGAGGCCCGGCAGGTCGCCGAGGCCGCGCGCGAGCGGGACTGGCGGAAACCCAGCTTCGCCAAGGAGCTGTTCCTCGGCCGTTTCCGCCTCGACCTCGTGCACCCGCACCCGCTGCCCGCCGCCGAGGACGTCCGCCGCGGGGAGGCCTTCCTCGCCGTCCTCCGCGAGTTCTGCGAGACACGGATCGACGGCGCCCGCATCGAGCGCGAGGCCCGCATCCCCGACGAGACGATCACCGGACTCAAACAGCTCGGCGCGCTCGGGATGAAGATCGACCCGGCGTACGGCGGGCTCGGCCTCACCCAGCTGTACTACAACCGCGCCCTCGCCCTCGTCGGCTCCGCCAGCCCCGCCGTCGGCGCCCTCCTCTCCGCGCATCAGTCGATCGGCGTACCGCAGCCGCTGAAACTCTTCGGCACCCAGGAGCAGAAGGACGCCTTCCTGCCCCGGCTGGCCCGCACGGACCTCTCCGCCTTCCTCCTCACCGAGCCGGACGTCGGCTCCGATCCGGCGCGCCTCGCCACCGCCGCCGTACCGGACGGGGACGCGTACGTCCTCGACGGCGTGAAGCTGTGGACCACCAACGGCGTCGTCGCCGACCTCCTCGTCGTCATGGCCCGCGTCCCCGCCTCCGAGGGACACCCCGGCGGCATCACCGCCTTCGTCGTCGAGGCCGACGCGCCCGGCATCACCGTCGAGCACCGCAACGCCTTCATGGGCCTGCGCGGCCTGGAGAACGGCGTCACCCGCTTCCACCGCGTCCGGGTCCCGGCGGCGAACCGCATCGGCCCCGAGGGCGCCGGCCTCAAGATCGCCCTCACCACCCTCAACACCGGTCGGCTCTCCCTGCCCGCCGCCTGCGCGGGCGCCGCCAAGTGGTGCCTGAAGATCGCCCGCGAATGGTCGGGGGAGCGCGAGCAGTGGGGCAGGCCGGTCGCCCGCCACGAGGCCGTCTCGACCAAGATCTCCTTCATCGCGGCCACCGCGTTCGCCCTGGAGGCCGTCGTCGACCTCGCCTCCCAGATGGCCGACGAGGACCGCAACGACATCCGCATCGAGGCCGCCCTCGCCAAGCTGTACGGCTCCGAGAAGGCCTGGCTGATCGCCGACGAACTCGTCCAGATCCGGGGCGGCCGCGGCTACGAGACCGCCGACTCGCTCGCCGCCCGCGGCGAACGGGCCGTCCCCGCCGAACAGCTCCTGCGCGATCTCCGTATCAACCGCATCTTCGAGGGCTCCACCGAGATCATGCACCTGCTGATCGCCCGCGAGGCCGTCGACGCGCACCTCTCCGTGGCGGGGGACCTCATCGATCCGGAGAAGTCCCTGGCGGACAAGGCGAAGGCGGGCGCGCGGGCGGGCGGCTTCTACGCCCGCTGGCTGCCGGGACTGGTCGCCGGGGCGGGACAGCTCCCGGGCTCGTACGGGGAGTTCGGCGCCCTGGCGGGTCACCTCCGCTACATCGAGCGCACCTCGCGCAAGCTCGCCAGGTCCACCTTCTACGCGATGTCCCGGTGGCAGGGCCGGATGGAGCTCAAGCAGGCGTTCCTGGGGCGGATCGTCGACATCGGCGCCGAACTCTTCGCGATGAGCGCCGCCTGCGTCCGCGCCGAACTCCTCCGCACCACGGGGGAGCACGGTGCGGAGGCCCACCAACTGGCCGACGCCTTCTGCCACCAGGCCCGGCTCCGCGTCGACGAACTCTTCACCCGCCTCTGGTCCAACACGGACGACCTGGACCGGCGGGTGGTCGACGGGGTCCTGGCCGGCCGCTACACGTGGCTGGAGGCGGGGATCGTGGACCCGAGCGGGGAGGGCCCGTGGATCGCAGACGCGTCCCCGGGCCCGTCGACCCACCAGAACACCCACCGCACAATCCCGTAGCCCCCCGTTGTGGGCGCGCTTCCGCCCGTTGTGGGCATGCGTTCCGCAAGGGGCGGAACGGGTGGGCACAACGGACGGCGCCCTTGCCGGCGCCAGAGGCTCCAGGGCCTGGACCCGCACCCCTGGTGACGGCACGCTCGTGGTGCGGGTCCAGGCTCGGAACGCGGAGGCGCCGCTGAGCGCGCCGTCCCGTGTGCCCACCCGTCCCGCCCCTGCGGGACGATTGCCCACACGGGGGGCGACCCGGGGCGCCGCCCGGCGCGGGCGCGGGCCCGCACGGCGGTGGGCGCGGGTCCCACAC
>NZ_JBSHDU010000144.1:0-9862 GCF_053616475.1 Streptomyces sp. NPDC055815
CCCCCGCCGAGCCGCCCGCCGGGCGCGACGCCACCGCCTCCGCCGAGCCGCCCGCCGGGCGCGACGCCACCGCCCCCGCCGAGCCGCCCGCCGGGCGGGACGGCACCGACAAGCCCGCCGACCCCGCCGGAGGCGATCCCGCGTGAATGACGCACTCGACGTCGCCCTCCGGCTGCTCGTCGTCTTCGCCGTCTTCATCGTGCTGCCGCTCGTCATCGGGCAGACCGAGCACAAGGTCATGGCCCACATGCAGGGCCGCCTCGGCCCCATGTACGCGGGCGGCTTCCACGGCTGGGCCCAGCTCGTCGCCGACGGCGTGAAGTTCGCGCAGAAGGAGGACGTGGTCCCGAAGGACGCGGACCGGCGGATCTTCCAGCTCGCGCCGGCCGTCGCCCTCCTCCCGTACCTCCTCGTCCTCGTCGCGATCCCGATCGGCCCGAGCGAAGGCGCCGTCGGGCAGCTCGTCGACGCCGGCATCTTCTTCGTGCTCGCCGTGATGGGCGTCGGCGTGCTCGGCAGCCTCATGGCCGGCTGGGCCTCCGCGAACAAGTTCTCGCTGCTCGGCGCCCTGCGCACGGCCGCCCAGCTCCTCGCGTACGAGCTGCCGATGCTGCTCGCGGCGGCGTCCGTCGCGATGGCCGCCGGCACCGTCTCGCTGCCCGGCATCCTGAACGCCTTCGAGTGGTGGTGGCTGCCCTGGCAGATCATCGGCGCGCTCGTGTTCTTCGTCGCCGGCCTCGCCGAACTCCAGCGGCCCCCGTTCGACATGCCGGTCGCCGACTCGGAGATCATCTTCGGCGCGTACACCGAGTACACCGGCCTCCGCTTCGCGCTGTTCCTGCTCGCCGAGTACGCGGGCATCGTCGTCCTCTGCGGACTGACCACCGTCCTCTTCCTCGGCGGCTGGCACGGCCCCTTCGGCGCCGACGGCCTCGGCTGGGTCTGGACCCTCCTCAAGACGGCCGTCCTGGCCTTCGTCGTGATCTGGCTGCGGGTGAGCTACCCGCGCCTGCGCGAGGACCAGCTCCAGAAGCTCGCCTGGACGGCCCTCGTCCCGCTCGCGCTCGCGCAGATCGCGCTGACCGGCATCGTGAAGGTGGCGATCCAGTAACCATGGCTCCGATTCCCGGCTCCGGCCTCGCCAAGGGCCTCGCCGTCACCCTCCGCACGATGACGAAGAAGACCGTCACCGCGCAGTACCCCGACGTGCAGCCCGAGCTGCCGCCCCGCACCCGCGGGGTCATCGGCCTGTTCGAGGAGAACTGCACGGTCTGCATGCTCTGCGCCCGTGAGTGCCCCGACTGGTGCATCTACATCGACTCCCACAAGGAGACGGTGCCGCCCGCCGCCCCCGGCGGCCGCGAGCGCAGCCGGAACGTCCTCGACCGCTTCGCCATCGACTTCTCGCTCTGCATGTACTGCGGCATCTGCATCGAGGTCTGCCCCTTCGACGCGCTGTTCTGGTCGCCCGAGTTCGAGTACGCGGAGACCGACATCCACGAGCTCACCCACGAGCGCGACAAGCTCCGCGAGTGGATGTGGACGGTCCCCGAGCCGCCCGCGCTCGATCCGTGCGCGGAGGAGCCGAAGGAGATCGCCGCGGCCCGCAAGGCGGCGGAGAAGGCCGCCGCCCAGGCCGCCGCCGAGGCCGAGGCAGCCGCCCAGGCCCAGGCCGCCGCCGAAGCCGAGGCAGCCGCCCAGGCCCAGGCCGCCGCCGAGGCCGAGGCCGCCGCCCAGGCCCAGGCCGCCGCCGAAGCCGAGGCAGCCGAAGCCGAAGCCGAGGCCCAGGCCCAGGAGGACCAGCAGTGACCCTCGCAGCACAGGCCGCCCACGGCTTCCTCTCGCCCACCGGCGTCGAGATCGCCTTCGTCCTCGTCGGCATCGCCACCCTCGGCGCCGCCCTCGTGACCGTCACCACCCGCCAGCTGGTGCACGCCGCCCTCTGGCTGGTCGTGGCGCTCGGCGGGCTCGCCGTCGAGTACCTGCTCCTGACCGCCGAGTTCATCGCCTGGGTCCAGGTCCTGATCTACGTCGGTTCCGTCGTCGTCCTCCTCCTCTTCGGTCTCATGCTCACCAAGGCCCCCATCGGCCGCTCCCCGGACGCCGACTCCGGCAACCGACCGGTCGCCCTCGCCGTCGCCCTGGCCGCCGGGGCCGCCCTCGTCTGGGTCGTCGTCGACGCCTTCCGTACGACCTGGATCGACCTGGACGGCCCCGCCCAGGGCTCCACGGGCGTGACCGGCGAGATCCTCTTCCAGCACTGGGTGCTGCCCTTCGAGGCCCTGTCGGTGCTGCTCCTCGCCGCCCTGGTGGGCGCGATCGTCCTCTCCCGGAAGAAGAAGGAGGACGAGAACTGATGCACCTCGCCTACCCGGCCGTCCTCGCCGCCCTCCTCTTCGCCGTCGGTCTCTACGGTGTCCTCGCCCGCCGCAACGCGATCCTGGTCCTGATGTCCGTCGAGCTCATGCTCAACGCCGTCAACCTCAACCTGGTCGCCTTCGACGTCTGGCTCCGCGACACCCTCCACGCCGGCCAGGCCCTCACCCTCTTCACCATCGCCGTCGCCGCCGCGGAGATCGGCATCGGTCTCGCGATCGTCCTGATGGTCCACCGCAACCGCGGCACCTCGGACGTCGACCGCCTGCGCGACACCAAGGAACGGCCGTCGGCCGAAGAACAGCCGTCCGCCGAGGAGAAGGCCGAGGCCGCCGCGTGACCACGACCACCCTCGCCGTCCTCGTCCCCCTCCTCCCCTTCCTCGGCTCCGCCGCCGGACTCCTGCTGGGCCGCACCGCGCCCGGCTTCGTCCGCCCGCTGGCCGTGCTGCCGACCCTCGCCGCCGCGGTCCTCGCGGCCCTGGTCGCCGCCCGCCAGGGCGGAGGGAAGGCGATCGACGCCGCCACCCAGCTCACCCCGACCGGGTCCGTCCCGATCGACCTGAGCCTCCACATCGACGGCTTCGCGGCCCTCGTCGCCGTCCTCGTCGGCGTGGTCGCGACCTGCGTGCAGATCTACTCGACCGGCTACCTCCGCGACGACCCGCGCTACCCCTCGTACGCCGCGCTCGTCTCCCTCTTCACCTCCGCGATGCTGCTCGTCGTCTACTCCGGCGACCTGATGGTGCTCCTGGTCGGCTGGGAGATCATGGGCATCTGCTCGTACTTCCTCGTCGGCCACTACTGGGAGACGCCCGAGGCGCGGTCCGCCTCCCTCAAGGCCTTCCTCGTCACCAAGCTCGGTGACGTCCCCTTCCTCATCGGTCTCTTCGCGCTCGCCGCCGACGCGGGCACGTTCCAGATCAGGGGCGTCCTCGGCGCCGTCGCGAGCGGCGGCCTCGACCACCCCACCCTGGTCGCGCTGCTGCTGCTCGCCGGCGTCGCGGGCAAGTCCGCGCTGTTCCCGCTCCACACCTGGCTCCCGGACGCCATGGCCGGCCCCACCCCCGTCTCCGCTCTCATCCACGCGGCGACGATGGTCGCCGCCGGCATCTACTTCGTCGCCCGGCTGCTGCCCGTCTTCGCCGCCTCCGCCGCCGCGATGACCGTGCTCGCCGTGATGGCCGCGATCACCATGGTCGGCTCGGGGCTCGCCGCGCTCGCCCAGGACGACATCAAGCGGGTCCTCGCCTACTCGACGATCGGACAGCTCGGCTACATGGCCGGGGCCCTCGCCGTCGGCGACCGCGGGGCCGCCGTCTTCCACCTCCTCTCGCACGCCGCGTTCAAGGCGCTCCTGTTCCTCGCCGCCGGCGCGGTCATCCACGCCGCCGGCACGAACTCGCTCACCGCCATGTCCCGCATGAGCGGCCTCGCGAAGCGCATCCCCGACGCGTACTGGACGATGACCGTCGCCCTCCTCGCGCTCGCCGCGATCCCGCCCTTCGCCGGCTTCTTCTCCAAGGAAGCCGTCCTCGTGGCCGCCGAGCACACCGCCCTCGGCGAGCGGGACGTCGCCCCCGCCGGGGCCGGCTGGACCGTCCTCGTCGCCGGACTGCTCACGGCCCTGCTGACCGCCGCGTACGCCCTCCGGCTCTGGCTGCGGACCTTCCGCGGCCGCGGCGCCGAAGCACCCGACCACGGTCGGCAGCCGATCGCCATGACCAGCGTCCTGTGGGTCCTCGCGATCCCCACCCTGGGCTTCGGTCTGACCGCCTCCTACCTCGACGACTGGTTCGACGGGAACGCCCTCACCCCGACCCTGACCACCGCCGTCCTCGGCACGGGCCTCGCCGCCGCCGGAGCCGTCATCACCTACGCGGTCTGGCGCACCCTCGCCGCCCGCACCCCGGTGACGGCCCCCCTCCCGCACGTCGCCCACCCGGACGCCGAGGCGGGCCAGGTCGAGGCCGAGGCGCTGCACCTGCCGCACCCCGCCGAGGACCCGGCCGACCCCGGCCGCGCCCTCCTGGGGCCGCTGCACGGACCGGCCGCCGACGGCTTCCACCTGGACGCCGTCTACCGGACCGCCTTCGTCCGCCCCGTACTCGCCGCCGCCTCCCTGGTCCGCTTCCTGGACCGCGAGGTCGTCGACACCTACGTCCGCGCCGCGGGCGATTCCGCCAAGGGGCTCGGCTGGCTCGTCCGCCGCGCCCAGACCGGCAACGTGCAGACCTATCTGAGCGCCCTGCTCGCCGGCTCCGTCGTCCTGGCGATCGTCGCCGTCGCCCTCGCCAACGCCGTCGCCGGAGCGTGAGCCGTGATCGATATCAGCGAATCCGTGATGCAGTTCCTTCTGGCGTTGATCGTCGCCGGCCCGCTCCTCGGCGCCGCCGCCGCTCTCCTGCCGGCCCCGCCCGGACTGAAGGGGAAGTCGCCCGACCAGGCCGTGCTCCGCCACGGCGTCCTCGTCACCGGCGTCATCCTGCTCGCCGCGATCGTCCTCGCGCTCGGCTTCGACCACGACCACCCGTCGAAGATGCAGGCCACGACGGACATCAGCTGGATCAGGGCACTCGACGTGCGCATCCACCTCGGTGTCGACGGCATTTCCCTCCCCCTCCTGGTCCTGACCGCGCTGCTGACCTTCCTCTGCGCGCTGTACAGCTACTTCAAGATGCCTTCGGGCCCGTCCCCGAAGGCCTTCGTCGCGCTCCTGCTCGTCCTGGAGTCCGGCACCCTCGCCACCTTCGCCGTCCTCGACCTCGTCCTGTTCTTCCTGGCCTTCGAGATGGTCCTCATCCCGATGTACTTCCTCATCGCCCGCTGGGGCGGCGAGGGCAGGCAGGCCGCCGCCTGGAAGTTCATCCTCTACACGCTGCTCGGCTCCGTCGTCATGCTGCTCGGCCTGCTCCTCATCGGCGTGAAGGCGGGCACGTTCGACATGGTGGCACTCGCCACTGACAACGGCCGTGGACTGACCACATCCGTGCAGGTCATCGCCGTTCTCGCGATCGGTCTCGGGCTCGCCGTGAAGACCCCGATGTGGCCGCTGCACAGCTGGCTCCCGGACGCCCACACCGCCGCCCCGACCGTCGGCTCCGTCCTCCTCGCCGGCGTCCTGCTGAAGATGGGCACGTACGGCTTCGTCCGGATCGTCCTGCCGATCACCCCCGACGGCATGCGCGTCTTCGCCCCCTACCTGGCCGCCTTCGCCGTCTCCGGGATCATCTACGGATCGCTCGCCTGCCTCGCCCTCGCGAAGCCCGGCAACAAGGGCGACCTCAAGCGCCTCATCGCGTACTCCTCCGTCGGCCACATGGGCTTCGTGCTCCTCGGCATCGCCACCATGACCCCCACCGGGGTCAACGGCGCCCTCTTCGCCAACATCGCCCACGGCCTCATCACCGGCCTGCTGTTCTTCCTGGTCGGCGCGCTCAAGGACCGGTACGGCACCGCCGACCTCGACACCCTCGCCGGAGCCACCGGCGCCGCCCTCTACGGCCGCGCCCCCCGCCTCGGCGCCCTCCTCGCCTTCGCCTCCGTCGCCTCCCTCGGACTGCCCGGCCTCGCCGGCTTCTGGGGCGAGATGCTCGCCCTCTTCGGCGCCTTCGACCCGGCCGAGGGCCTCAGCCGCCCCGCCTTCCTCACCTTCATGGCGATCGGCGCCTTCGGCACCCTCCTCACCGCCGCCTACCTCCTCGTCGTCGTCCGCCGCGTCTGCATGGGCGGCCCGCGACCCGCGGGGGAGACGGCGATCGCCGACGTCCAGGGGTACGAGTTCGCCGCCTGGACCCCGCTCGTCGCCCTCACCGTCCTCGCCGGACTCTGGCCCGCCGTCCTCCTCGGCCTCACCGACCCGGCCGTCCAGCAGCTCCTCGCCGGAGGCACCCAGTGACGTCGTCGCTCGTCCAGTCCGTCGACTGGCTCACGATCGCGCCCCCCACCCTCACGGCCGTGGTCGCCCTCGTCGTCCTCGTCGCCGACCTCTTCGTGCCGCAGGAACGCAAGCAGCTCCTCGGCTGGACCGCGATCGGCGGCCTCGTCGCCGCCCTCGCCCTCCTGCTGCCGCTGCGCTCCGGCGACCGCGCCACCTTCTGCCTGACCGCCAAGGCCCAGGCCGAGGGCCACGCGCCCGCCTGCAGCTACACGGCCGACCACTTCACCCTCGTCATCCAGCTGCTGGTCCTCGCCGGCGCGCTCGTCACCGCCTTCCTGTCGATGGACGAGACCCGCGAGAAGCTCCCGGCCGGCGAGTACTGGTTCCTGCTGCTGTCCTCGGCCGCCGGCGCCGCCCTGCTGCCCGCCTCCCGCGACCTCGCCACCCTCGTCGTCGCCCTCGAAGTGGCCTCGCTGCCCGCGTTCGCGCTCGTCGGCCTGAAGCGCGGCGACCGCATGTCCGGCGAGGCCGCGCTCAAGTTCTTCCTGTCCTCCGTCACCGCGACCGCCGTCACCCTGCTCGGCGTCAGCTTCGTGTACGCGGCGACCGGCACCCTCCACCTCGCGGAGATCGCCCAGCGCCTCGACGACGTCCCCGGGCAGCTCCAGACGCTCGCCGAGGCCGGAGTCGCGCTCACCCTCGTCGGCTTCGCCTTCAAGACCGCCGCCGTGCCCTTCCACTTCTGGGTGCCCGACACCTACGTCGGAGCCCCGCTGCCCGTCGCCGCCTACCTCTCCGTGGTCGGCAAGGCCGTCGGCTTCACCGGCCTGATCCTGGTGACGGTCGTCGCCTTCCCGTCGTACGCGGACGTGTGGGGCCCGGCGCTCGCCGCGCTCGCCGCGCTCACCATGACCGCAGGGAACGTCGCCGCGCTCCGCCAGGTGTCCACGCGCGCGTGGAGCGCGGTACGCCTCCTCGCCTGGTCCTCCGTCGCCCAGGCCGGCTACCTCCTGGTGCCGATCGCGGCCGCCGCGTACTCCAGTGACGACCAGATCGGCGCCACCGTCGCGTACGCCCTCATGTACGCCGTCGTGAACCTCGGCGCCTTCGCGATCGTCGCGCTCGTCGCCCGGACCCACCCCGAGAACCGGATCGCGGACTACCGGGGCCTGTACGCCGCCAGCCCGGCCGCGGCCCTCGCGCTCGGGTTCTTCCTCCTGAATCTGGCCGGTTTGCCCCCGGGTATCATCGGCCTCTTCGCCAAGGTGACCGTCTTCTCGGCGGCCGTCGACGCGGGCCTCGGGTGGCTGGCCGTGATCATGGGCGTCAACGTCGTGATCGCGCTGTACTACTACCTGCGCTGGACGGCGCTGCTCTTCCGCGCACCGGAAGGCGCTCCGGAGGGCGTTCCGGAGGGCGCCCCCGTCACGCACAGGGCCCCCGCGCCGGTCACCGTGGCGATCGTGCTGACCGCCGCCGTCGGAGTCGTCCTGTCGGGCTACCCGCAGTTCGCCCTCCGCTTCGCGACGGGCAGCCTCTTCTGATCCCCCCACAGAGAGAACCGAGGAGCAACACCCCGTGCTGAACGGATTCAAGGACTTCATACTTCGCGGGAACGTCGTCTCGATGGCCATCGGTCTGGCCGTCGGCTCCGCGTTCACGGCCGTCGTCACGGGCTTCAGCAAGGCGTTCATCACCCCGCTCATCGGTCTGGCCACCGGCTCGGTCGGCGACTTCAGCGAGGCCAGCTTCACCGTCGGCAAGACCGTCTTCCCCTACGGTCTGGCGATCGCCGCGGCCATAGCGTTCGTGATCACCGCCGCGGTCCTCTACTTCGTGATCGTCGTCCCGATGACGAAGATCCAGGAGAAGTTCGCCAAGGAGGAGGCGAACGACCCGAAGTCGGAGAAGCGCGACTGCCCCCGCTGCTTCACCGAGATCCCGGCCATCGCCTCCCGCTGCGCCCACTGCACCAGCGAGGTCGAGCCCACGTCCGCCATCGCCGGCCTGGAGAAGATCCCCGCCGCGCGCTGATCACCCGAACGGCCCACACGGCACCCCGTGCGAGCTGGGGAACCCGAACCTTCCGCCTGGCGTTGACCAGTACGGGAGGGTCCACTGGACGAGTAGACCGCGACCAGGAAAAGGGTTCCCCTGCCGCACCACTTGGAGGGCGTACCGTGCACCGCCGGCACAACGGGCTGAGGACCGCCGTCCTCCTCGGAGGGCTCTCGGCCCTCATCATCGTCATCGGCAGCTTCTTCGGGCGTACGGGGCTGATCGTCGCGCTGCTCGTGGCGCTCGGCACCAACGCGTACGCGTACTGGAACAGCGACAAGCTGGCGCTGCGGGCCATGCGCGCCCGCCCGGTGAGCGAGTTCGAGGCCCCGGCCCTGTACCGGATGGTCCGCGAACTCTCCACGCAGGCGCGTCAGCCCATGCCCCGGCTCTACATCTCGCCGACGCAGGCGCCCAACGCCTTCGCGACCGGCCGCAACCCGCGCAACGCCGCCGTCTGCTGCACCGAGGGCATCCTCGCGATCCTCGACGAGCGCGAGCTGCGCGGGGTCATCGGCCACGAGCTGAGCCACGTCTACAACCGGGACATCCTCATCTCCTCGGTCGCCGGAGCGCTCGCCTCCGTGATCATGTTCCTGGTCAACTTCGCCTGGCTGATCCCGGTCGGCCGCTCCAACGACGACGACGGCCCGGGGATCCTCGGCTACCTGCTGATCCTCATCCTCGGCCCGATCGCCGCCTCGGTCATCCAGCTCGCCATCTCCCGCTCCCGGGAGTACGAGGCCGACGCCTCCGGCGCCCAGCTCACCGGTGACCCGCTCGCCCTCGCCAGCGCCCTGCGGAAGCTGGAGGCCGGCACCAAGCAGCTTCCGCTGCCGCCCGAGCCGAGGATCGAGACCGCGAGCCACATGATGATCGCGAACCCCTTCCGGCCCGGCCAGGGCCTCTCCAAGATGTTCTCCACGCATCCGCCGATGGCCGAGCGGATCGCCCGTCTCGAACAGATGGCAGGTCGACGCCCGTGAAGACGATCCTCAACGTCATTTGGCTGATCCTGTGCGGATTCTGGATGTTCCTGGGCTACATGCTCGCGGGCGTCCTGCTCTGCATCACGATCATCGGCATCCCCTTCGGACTCGCCGCGTTCCGCATCGGCGTCTACGCGCTCTGGCCCTTCGGCCACACGGTCGTCGACCGGCGTGACGCGGGCGCGGCGTCCTGCGTCGGGAACGTGCTGTGGCTGATCCTGGCGGGGTGGTGGCTCGCGCTCGGTCACATCACGACCGGGATCGCGCTCTGCATCACGATCATCGGGATCCCGCTGGGCATCGCGAACTTCAAGATGATCCCGGTGTCGCTGCTGCCACTGGGCAAGGAAATCGTCCCGACGAACCAGGCATACGGCTACGGCGTGCGCTGAGGGCCCCGTGCGGGGCCCGCGCCCGGCTGGGCGGCGCCCCTGCCCACCGCCGTGTGGGGCCCGCGCCCGGCTGGGCGGCGCCCCGGCCCACCGCCGTGTGGGCAATCGTCCCGCAGGGCGGGACGGGTGGGCACACGGGACGGCGCCCCTGCCGGCGCCAGAGGCTCC
>NZ_JBSHDU010000145.1:0-9548 GCF_053616475.1 Streptomyces sp. NPDC055815
GTCGAAGACCATGACCCCGGCTCGGGGGTCCGGAGGGAACGAGCCGCTGTAGACGTTCCGGGTGACCTCGGAGGTGAAGGCTTCACTCGTCCGCCACTCCGCGCCCTTCGGCACCTCGGCCGCGATGCCGCCGAGGACCCCTGACAACGCACGGAAACACCATGTGGTGGCCGGGATGAACCCGACCACCACATGGTGCGTTTCCTGTGTCCGAGGGGGGACTTGAACCCCCACGCCCGATAAAGGGCACTAGCACCTCAAGCTAGCGCGTCTGCCATTCCGCCACCCGGACGGGGTGATTGTCGTTTTGGGGTTTCCCCCGCGGCGACAGAGAACAATCTACCAGGCTTCCGGCGTGCTCCTCACCCACGTTTCCGGTGGTCAGCGGGGTGCCGGGCGCATCACGTGGTGACCGTGGCGGCCGGCGGGGTCCAGCGGCGGTTGCGGGGCGGTCCGGACGGCACGCCGTACTCCTTCTTGAGGTGTTCGGGGATGGCGTAGTGCATGACGCGGCCGCGGGTGAGGGAGGACAGTTCGAGGACGGTGGTGAGGTGGCCGAGGCGGTCCAGGGCCCAGGCGCCCAGCGGGGAGCGGTCCTCGATGGTCTCCAGGACGCCGAGGAGATGGGGGACGGACTTCACGACGGTGTCCCAGGGGGTGCGGGGCACGTCGAGCCAGTCGCCGCACGTGTCGCCGACCAGGTAGCGGATGAGGGCGGAGACGATCGGGTCGAAGAAGGTGCCGGGCACCACCTCCTCGTAGAGGTCGATCAGCTGCCGGGTCAGATGGACGCCCTCGGGGGACGGCCCCATGTGCCGGATCATGTACAGGTCGAGGAAGCGGCGGGCCTCGTCGAGCGTCTTGGGGACGGCCTCCTGGTCGACGCCCAGCATCGCGCCGACCACGCGCCACGCGTAGTAGTAGGCGTCGGCCCCCTCCGAGGACATGTGGATGCCGAGGCGGTGCAGGCTGTCGAGGACCAGCATCGAGAAGAACATCTGCCCGCCGATCATGTCCTCCTGGCAGATCGGCACCCCCAGGGCCTCGACGTCCCAGCGGTTCTCCCGCCTGAGGTGGTGCCGGATGGAGGCGTGCAGCAGGCGGACCTTCTGCGCGGCGGGGATGAAGCGGCTGCCCACCTCGAAGGCGTCGGGCCGCATCAGGTGGACGGTGAACTGGCCGGTCTCCGCCATCCGCTTCGAGGGGTACTTGAGACCGTGCGTCGCCGACAACAGCTTCGCCACGTGCGGGACCAGGTAGCAGGCGGGCATGGAGGCGAAGGACAGCGCGGTGGAGATGTGCACGTTGTTGTCGATGAAGAACAGCCGGGCCTTCTCCATCTCCGCCCAGTCCACCCAGGACGGCGGTGCGCCGGTGGCGTGGAGGTACTCCCGGGCGACCTCGGGCAGCCCGTCCGGCAGCGGGGATCCCGCGGTGGACACGTACCGCATGAGGGTGTTGAAGGTGCCCACCTCCCCGCGTGCGAAGAGGGTGGCGACCGTGGCGTCGGCGAGTTCGTCGCCGGTCCGCCGCAGGGCGTCCATCGACGCCTCGGTGATGCTCATGGGCAGGTCTCCTTGTGCTGCGTCAGGAACGGCGGACGGCAACCGAGTGCGCCAGGGCGGTGAGCGCGGCGGCGGGGGCGGCGGGCAGGTTCAGTTCGTCGAGGGCGTGGAGGGCCTCCCCCACCCGCTCGGTGATCATGGCCTCGACGCGCTCGGGGGCTTCAAGACGCCGCATCACCTCGCGTACGGCCTCCAGGGCGTCCCCGTCGGGCTCGCGCCGGGCCAGCAGCTCGCGCAGCCGCCCGCGCTCCTCGGCGCCGGCGAGCCGCCAGGTCTCGGCGAGCAGGGTCGTGGGCCGGTTCCCGCGGACGTCGTCGGCGCCGGCCTTGCCGGTGGTCCCCGGGTCGCCGAAGAGACCCAGCAGGTCGTCCCTCAGCTGGAACGCCTCGCCCAGCGGCACCCCGTACGCCGAGTAGCCCTCGCGCAGCCGCCCGCCCGCCCCCGCGAGGGCGCCGCCGATCAGCAGCGGCTGCTCGACGGTGTACTTGGCGGTCTTGTAGCGGATCACCTTCAGCGAGGCCGTCGTGTCCGGGGCGGCGCCGGTGCGCAGGATCTCCAGGCACTCCCCGGCGACGAGGTCGCGGGCGAGGGCCGCCCAGAGCGGGCGGGCCCGGCCGAGGTAGGCGGCGGGCAGGCCGCTGGTGACGAAGAGCTGCCCGGCGAGCGACATCAGCAGGTCGCCGACGAGCATCGCGAGCGAGCGGGCTCCGGCGGCGGGCCGCGGATGGTGTTCCACGGCGGTGCGCAGGGCCAGGTGTGCGGTGGGCCGGCCGTGGCGCAGGGGGCTGTCGTCGATCAGGTCGTCGTGCACGACGGCGGCCGCGTGCACGAGCTCCATGGCGGCCGCCGCCCGCACGAGGGCGTCACTGTCGGGCTGTCCGACCGCGCGCCAGCCCCAGTAACAGAAAGCCGCCCGGAGCCGCTTGCCGTCGGCGACGGACGACTCCAGCTGCTCGGCGACCGGGCCGAGCGCCGGGTCGACCGCGGCGAGTTCGGATGCCTCCTGTGCGACGTAGCTCCGGAGTTCCTCGTCGACGCGCGCCTTGAACGCGGCCGACTCCCAGCGCTCAGCCACCGTCGCCGGCCCGTCGCGCCAGCACGTGCCGGGCGAGGACCTCCAGGTGGGCGGGGGGCGGGGTCAGGTACCGGTCGAGCGCGAGCCGGCCGCGCGCCTCCAGGTCCCGCTCCGCGTCGGCCGCCACCTCGGCGGCGTCCGAGCGCCTCAGTAACCCCCGTACGAGCCCGAGGCCCGACCCCAGCGTGCTCACCGCCAGATCGGCGAGCCCCGCCGCCACCAGGATCGCCCGCTCCTCCAGACCCCCACGGGATCCCGTCTCTCGCGTCACATCCACTCCCCACCCGACAGCGTCGACGTCACTGCTTCCAGGGTCGGGGCGGACGTGCGGGGCCGGCGGCGGAACTCACGAACGAGTGATCATTTCGCGGAAGGGTGGACACGGGTCACTCCCAACACCGCACGCCCTCTTGCCACTTGGGCGACTCCCTTCAAAGAATGCACATGACAACCGAAGGATTCTCGGTTGCACGGTCATTCAGAGGGGAACCCCCACATGAAGAAGCCTCTCGCCGGCACCCTGCTCGCCCTGCTCCTGACAGGAGCGGCGGCAGTCCCGGCCGCGGCCTCCGCACCCCGGGAGACGGTCGCCCAGGCACCGGCCGCCGCATCGCAGCCACAGGCCGTGGCCGCCGTCGACTTCGCGGGAACGGTCGCGCTCAGCAACTGTTCCGGCTCCGTCGTCCGCACCCCCAGCTCCCTGCCGTCCGACCCCGCGCTGGTCCTCTCCAACGGGCACTGCCTGGAGACCGGCATGCCGGCGGCGGGCCAGGTCATCAAGGACCGGCGGTCCAGCCGTTCGTTCACCCTGCTCAACTCGGCCGGCAACGGCGTCGGGACGCTGCGCGCCAGCAAGATCGCGTACGGCACGATGACGGACACGGACATCTCGATCTACCAGCTGACCAAGACGTACGCGCAGATACAGAGCACGTACGGCATCAGCGCCCTCACCCTCAACGACGCCCACCCGGTTCAGGGTTCGTCGATCAGCGTGGTCTCGGGCTACTGGAAGCGGATCTACAACTGCAACATCGACGGCTTCGTCTACCGTCTGAAGGAGGGCGGGTGGACCTGGAAGGACTCGGTCCGCTACACCTCCTCGTGCAACACCATCGGCGGCACCTCCGGCTCGCCCGTGATCGACACGGCCACCGGCAAGGTCGTCGCCGTCAACAACACGGGCAACGAGGACGGTCAGAGCTGCACCGTGAACAACCCGTGCGAGGTCGACGAGAACGGCACCGTGACCGTCCGCCAGGGCATCAACTACGCCCAGCAGACCTACACGATCGTTCCCTGCATCGGCCCCGGCAACGTGATCGACCTCAACCGCGCCGGCTGCGCCCTTCCCAAGCCGTAACGGCCCCCGCCGTCTCCGCGGGCCGGCCCGATCCGACCGGCCCGCGGAGACGGAGTACGACGCACCACCAGCTGAGTACGCGTACTCATCACGGGATTCCCGCTCTCGCCGAGACTGTTGTGCACCAGCGAGAGAGGCAATGAACGTGACCATCCAGCAGACCCGCCGCACCCTCCCCGTCCTCGCCGTCGCGGGCCTGACCGCGACCCTGCTCCTGACGGGCTGCGCGTTCCAGATCCAGGATCGGGTCTGCGGCTCCGGCAGCTACCCGGTCAAGGCCGTCGGCAACCCCGACGGCGGGGACTGCGTGGCCGACGGCCAGGAGCCGCCGGAGGGCTGGGTCCGCTACCCGGCCGGCCAGGTGCCCGAGTACGTGGGCGACGAGTGGGACCGCTACTGGGCCACGGTCACCGTGGACGAGAACGGCCGGGTGGTGGCGAACTGACGAATCCTCACGGATTCATCTCGTACGCCCCCGACAGCGCCTCGACGCGCTGCCAGACCCGCCCCGAGCGCGCCTCGTCGACGACGGGGCGGCGGACGGCGCCGAGCGCCCAGAGCTGCTGCTGCTCGGTCGCGGAGTCCTTGCCGTGCAGCTCGACCGCGTGCGCCGAGAAGTCGCGGACGAGGACGGCGAACAGCTCGTCGAGGACGTCCTCGTCGAGACCCGTCAGGGCGGCCTGCTCCAGGACCAGCTGCCCGTGGACGACCAGCGCGAAGAGCTGGCCGACGGCGAGCAGCAGGTCCAGGTCGCGGCTCTGCTCCTCGTCGGGGGCGGCCTTGAGCACGAACTCGCAGAGCGCGTCGGCCTGTTCGCGGAACCGGGCCACGTTGGCGACGTGGGCGTACGTGTCGTAGGCCGGGCGCCAGTCGTGGAAGCGGACCGAGCCGAGACCGCGGGCCGGGCCCTGACGGAAGAGGAACGCGTCGTCGGCCGCGTCGAGGCGGGTCGGGACGGGCTCGTACGCGACCGGGTCGAGGAGGTGGTTGCGCATGAACTTCAGGATCAGCGCCAGGTTGACGTGGACCGTGCCCTCCAGCTTCGGCAGACCGCGGATCTCCACGGCGGCCTCGGCGAAGTAGTTGTCCTTCTCGAAGCCCTTGGCGGCGATGACGTCCCACATCAGGTCGATGACCTTCTCGCCCTCCGTGGTCACCTTCATCTTCGTCATCGGGTTGAAGAGGAGGTAGCGGCGGTCGTCGGGTCCCGCGGTGCGGAAGTAGTCGACGGCCCGGTCGCTGAACAGCTTCATGCCGACGAGCCGGACGTAGGCGTCGGTCAACTCGCGCCGCACGTGCGGGAAGACGGTGACCGGCCGGCCGTACAGGATGCGGTTCTGCGCGTGGGTGACGGCCTCGTACATCGCGTGCTCGCAGATGCCGATCGAGGCGGTGCACAGGTTGAACTTGCCGACGTTGACCGTGTTGAGGGCGGCGTCGAAGGCGGCGCGGCCGGTGTGCAGGACGTCCTCGGCCGCGACCGGGTAGTCCTCCAGACGGAACTCGCTGACGTACTTCGAGGAGTCGACGACGTTCTTGACGAGGTGGTACGCCGGGTGGCGGCTGTCGGCGGCGAAGAAGACGTACCCGTCGGGGCCTTCGACGTCGGTGCGGCGGCCGAAGACGGAGACGAGCCCGGCGGCGTTGCCGTTGCCGATGTAGTACTTGGAGCCGGTGGCCCGGAAGCCGCCGTCGCCGTCGGGCGTGAGCAGCATGTCGGTGGAGTAGATGTCCGCGCCGTGCGACTTCTCGGAGAGGCCGAAGGCGAACACCTCGCCCTGGGAGAGGAGTTCGGCGGCGCGGGCGCGGGCGGCGGCGTTGTCGCTCTGCCAGACCGGGCCGAGGCCGAGGATGGTGACCTGCCAGGCGTACCAGTAGTCCAGGCCGTAGAAGCCGAGGATCTCGTTGAGGGCGGCGATACGGGCGGTGTCCCAGCGCTTGTCGCCCTCGTCCGCGCCGGCGGCGGAGGACGGCGTCAGGAAGGTCGCGAAGAGTCCCTCCTCCGCGGCGAAGGCGAGGAAGTCGCCGAGCCAGGCCCGGGTCCGGTAGTCCTCGATGATCCGGCGCTTGCCGCGCGCCTCGAACCAGTCGACGGTGGCGCGAAGCAGTCGGCGGGTCTCCGGGTCGAAGTGGGCGGGGTCGTAGGTGTGCGGGTTGAACAGCAGCGGGTCGGCCATGACGTCCGCCTTCCAGGGATCGAGGGGTGGGTACGGCGCGGTTCAGCGCCCGGTGTCGAAGCGGGCGAGCGTGGCGAGGACGTCGTCGAGCCAGGCGATCATCATCCGCTCGTAGGCGATGCCGCCGCGGAGCACGGCGTGCTGGAGCTCCCGCTCGGCGTCGAGCGGACCGTCGGTGCCGGACGCAGGGAAGTCCCGGGCCTCGCCGGCGAGGTAGTGCTCCAGGCGGTCGGTGTGCGCCTGCCGGTGCCGCGCGACCTCGCCGATCAGCGCGGCGGGATCGTCGAAGGCGGCACCGCGGATCTTCACCGCGAGGTCGTGCCGCACGCTCTCGGGCTCGATCGGTGCGGCCAGCCACGCGGAGAGCGCCTCCCGGCCGGGCCCGGCGACGGAGTACTCCTTCTTGTCCGGGCGCCCCTGCTGCGGCACGTCCCGGACGTCCACCCAGCCGTCGCTCTCCATGCGCTTGAGCACGCGGTAGATCTGCTGGTGGGTGGCGGTCCAGAAGTACCCGATGGACCGCTCGAAGCGCCGGGCCAGCTCGTAGCCGGATCCGGGCTTCTCGAGCAGGGAGACGAGGATCGCGTGGTCGAGCGCCATGCGCCAGATCTTGCTATGCAACGAGTTGCATAGCAAGGCCGACCGGGCCGGTTGAGACGCGGCTCACCTCGGAGCGAGGGCGTTGTCAGTGGTGCGCGATAGCTTCGAGAACGTTCGGAAGAGGGCACGAGGAGGGGGAATTCGTGGGTGTCGAGCGTGCGTTGAAGGTCGTTCTCGTCGATGTCAACGACGAGGTGGTGGCGGCCTGGAAGTCCGCGTTCGCGGACACGCCGGAGGTCGAGATCCGGAGCGGTTCCGTTCTCGACGTGGACGTCGACGCGTGGGTGTCCCCCACCAATGCGCGGGGCCGGATGGACGGCGGGGTGGACGCCGTCGTCAAGCGCCACCTCGGCGCCGGGGTCCAGGTGCGGGTGCAGCGGGCCATCCGTGAGCGGTTCGGCGGGAGCCTGCCGGTGGGCAGCGCGGTCTGCGTCCCGTCCGGGGCGGCCGTACCGCGGTATCTGATCTCGACACCGACCATGCGGCAGTCCTCGCAGAACGTCAGCGACACGATGAACGTGGCGCTGGCGTGCGCGGCCGCGTTCCAGGCGGTGCACCTGCAGAACCTGGCGAAGCCCGGCAGCATCCGGTCGGTGGCGCTGGTCGGGATGGGCGCGCGGACGGGCCAGGTGCCCGCGCAGGTGTGCGCGAATCTGATGTGGACGGGCTACACCCTGTTCCACGACCACGGGTTCGCGGACTACGACGCGTTGCGGGCGGCGGTACTGGGTCAGCTGGACGACATCGAGGGCGCGGGCCCGACGCAGCGGGTGCGCATCAAGACGCCGGCACCGGCCCAGACACCGGCTTCGACACCGGCACCGGCCCCGACTCAGGCTTCGGCGCCGGCCCCGGCCCAGAAGCCCGCCCCCGCCCCCTCGGACGACCCCCTGGGTCTTGCCGAGCTGTTCAAGGGCGGAGGTGAGCCGTGGCTGCCGCTGCTTCGCCCGGTGATCGAGGCGCAGCCGGGGGCCGGGGCCTTCATCGGCCCTAAGCGGAGCCCCGAGGTGGTCCCGGTGCGGGAGCTGACGTTCCAGGCGCTGAAGCCGCATCCGCCGCACAAGTGGAAGGTGGTCGCCTTCGGGCAGAACCCGTATCCGCGGGCGGAGAGCGCGACGGGCATCGCGATGTTCGACAACACCTTCCACGACTGGAAGGACAGTCAGTTCGGCCGGGTGGTCAGCATCCGCTGCATCATCAAGGCGGCCGCGATGTGGAAGTACGGCATCGCCAAGAAGACGCCGATCGCCGATGTCCGGGCGCTCCTGAAGAAGGAGGACACGGTCCAGCCGCCGGAGTGGTTCCAGGCGATGCTCACGCAGGGCGTGCTCCTGCTGAACGCCTCGCTCACGGCGAGTGCGGACGGTGCGGTGCCGACGGATCAGCACACCTCCTTCTGGCGGCCGGTCGCCGAGCAGATCGTGGAGGAGATCCTCCGGGCGAAGCAGGATGCCGCGGACGAGGAGGACCGCGGGGTGGTGTTCGCCTGGTGGGGCGCGCACGCCAGGAGCCTGAAGAGGGTCGTCCAGCGCCTGGAGAAGAAGTACCCGGGGGTCGAGGTCCGGCATCTGGACCACGCGAATCCGGCGGCCCAGGGGGACATCTTCTGCGAAGGTGACCATTTCGCCCAGGTGAACGACGCCCTGGCGGCGGTGGGGGCGGAGCCGGTCGACTGGCTGCCGAGCAAGGGCTGGGACCAGCACACGACCGACACCGCCGGCTCCGAGCGGATGGGCGCGTTCATCGCGTCGACGATGGAGCTGCACCAGCTCTATCTGGAGCGGCTCACGAGCGTCAAGGACGAGGGGCTCGTCCTGCCGCCGATCACCGGAGTCTTCGACACCCCGCTGATGGACTTCCGGAAGGCCGTCGAGCCGGTGACGCGGGTCCTGGCGAACCTGGACCGGTACGTCGAGCGGTCGGCCCGGTTCGCGGAGACGAAGACGGCGCAGCCGGAGGCCGTCGGCGGCCTGTCCGCCGACGCGATCTCCGCGCTGTACCTGTACACGTGCGAGTCGGCGTTCTACCGCGAGATCAACGCCGTGCTGAGGTCCCCGGACCGGGAGCGGCTGAGCCCGTACCTGCCGTACCTGCGGCTGCTGTTCTCGGCCGTGGCCGATCTGCCGGCGCAGACCCGGCCGCTGTGGCGGGGCGTGGCCCTGGACCTGCGTTCCCAGTACCCGCTGGGGCGCACGGTGACCTGGTGGGGCGTCTCGTCCTGCACGTCGGAGCCGGGCGTGGCCCGGGCCTTCCTCGGCAGCCGCGGCCGCCGCACCCTCTTCGAGGTGACGCCGGCGCGTGCGGTGGGGATCCGCCGCTTCTCCGCGTTCACGGGCGAGGAGGAGTACATCCTCACCCCGGGCACCCAGTTGAAGGTGACGGACGTGAAGACCGAACGCGGCGGCCTGTGCACGGTCCGCCTGACGGAACTGGAGGGCCAGGGGCTGGTGTCGTAGCCGCTGCCCCGGGCGGCGGGAGGGGGGCCGCGTTGATCGTTTGCGGCCCCCATGACACAGTATTCGCACTCGCATTCTGCAAAGAGATGTGCGTACGGGGGGAGTTCCGATCATGGCTGTCACGGTGCCGGACTGGGCGGACACGCTGCTCGACCTGGTGGGGGTCAACTGGCCCAACGTCGACGAGGACGCCTACCGCGAAATGGCGGACGCGCTGCGGGAGTTCGCGGACGACCTGGCCGATGACGGTCAGCTCGCCAACAACCACATGGAGCGTCTGCTGTCGTCGGGTCACGGCGAGGCGATGGACGC
>NZ_JBSHDU010000146.1:0-9156 GCF_053616475.1 Streptomyces sp. NPDC055815
CCGTGTAGGTGAACGTGGTTCCGGCGGCCTGTCCCACGTCGGTGCCGGGCAGGGTGATCTTGGAGCCGGTCTCGCGGTAGCCGTCGTCGTAGCCGAGGACGGTGCGGGTGTACTGCTGTCCGGAGGCGCCGCCGACGAATCGGGTGGACGAGGCGAGCTTGCCCTTGGCCACGGTGTCGTAGGTCCAGCGGACGAGCTGCTTGCCGGACGTCACGGCGCCGTCGTAGAGGCCCGTCCTACGACCCAGCAGGTCGTAGGTGTAGACGAGGTTCGTCCCCCGGGCGTCCTTGGAGGACACGAGCCGGGAGGCCGTGTCGTAGGTACGGGTGGTCGCTCCCGCGTCCGGGTCGGTGCCGGAGATCTGCCGGCCCCGCACGTCGTAGCCGAAGGTCCACGTGTTGCCGCCGGCGTCCTTGCGGGTCAGCGGCTTGCCGTCGACGGTGAAGGTGTAGCGGGAGATGTCGGCGTCCGCCGGATTCCCCGTGGCGGTCGGTGTGCGGTACTGCCAGCGTTCGGTGACCCGTCCGCGGGCGTCGGTGATCGTGCCGGCGGGCCAGGCGCCCGGCGGGGGCACGATGTCGGTGCGGTCGGCTCCCGGGTAGGAGGTGACCGTGGCGTGCTGCTTGACGCCCAGGGACCAGAACTCCGAGGCCGTGATGCGGCCCATGCCGTCGTGGGCGTTACGGGTCTGGGAGGGAATGGCGCTGTCGGCCGCGGTCAGCAGGGTGCCGCCCGGGGCCGCCTGGTCGTTGTACCAGGTGTTGCTGGTCCGCTCGACCCGGCCCTGGGAGTCGTACCGGGTGTCGCTGACCATCCGCCCGGTGTAGGCGGGGTTGGCGGGAGTGGCCTGGGACTGGCGCGTGCGGCCGAACCCGTCGAGCAGATCGACCTTGCGCGTGTACACGGGGGTCTCCCCGTCGCGCTTCAGAGTCGCCGTGGTCACCGTGGACGGCACGCCCGTCTGGTTGGAGGTGGCGTAGCTGTACACCGTGTCGGCGTTCGGGGTGCTCTCCGGTGACCGCCCGGCCGTCCACACCTGGGTGAGGCGGCCGAGGGCGTCATGGCGCTGCACGACGGTACGGCCGTTCGGGTCCTGTGCGGTCAGCGGCAGGGCCCGGCGGGAATCGAAGGTGTTGACCGTGTCCCAGGTCGCCCCGGCGACGCCGGGGGCGGCAGCGGAGTACACCGTGCTGGTGGGCAGCTCGCCCGGCGCGTCGGAGCGGTACGACGTGCTGTCGCTCTTGCCCCCCGGGTGCTGGAGGTCGGTGCTGGCCGGCTCGGTGGAGGAGGTGGGGCGGCCGTAGGCGTCGTACGCGGTCGTGTTGACCGTCGTGAACACCGC
This sequence comes from Streptomyces sp. NPDC055815, assembly GCF_053616475.1. NCBI lineage: Bacteria > Bacillati > Actinomycetota > Actinomycetes > Kitasatosporales > Streptomycetaceae > Streptomyces > Streptomyces sp. NPDC055815. Next base: position 1,343 of record NZ_JBSHDU010000146.1, read on the forward strand.
CGTGCCGTCGGCCTCGTACCGCTCGAGCACCTCGCCGGAGGTCGGCAGGGAGGTCGTGCCCGACTGCCCGTGCGGCCGGCCGTCGTACAGGATGCGGTTGCGGTTCAGGGTGTTCGCCGCGGTCGGGGTCGCGGTGCAGGCGTCCGGGCCGGAGACCGTGAGCCGTTCGCTGATGAGGTCCTGGCGGCCGGTGGCCGAGCCGTCGGCGTACGAGACGCGCTCGCAGGCGTCGGGCAGGCCGTCGGCCTGTTCCAGGGTGCTGACCGTGCGGTTGGCATGGCCGGCGTCACGGGTGGTCGTCCGCGTGACGGCACGCCAGGTCCCGTCCGCCTTGAGGGCGCGGGACGTGGAGGAGGCGACCGTGGCGTTGTAGCGGGCCGTCAGGTCCGGGAGTCCGTCGCCCCGTCCCTGCGTGGCGGTGACCACGTCTCCCGTCGCGGTGCCCACCGTCTGCTGGATCACCTTTCCGCCGGCCTGGTCGAAGGTCTCGGTCTGCAGCGACTGTCCCGCGAGCCATTCGGCGTCGGGTGTGGTCCGGCCGATGGCGTCGACGAGCTGGACGTCACGCGTGGACCCGTCCTTGCGGACGTCTCCGTGCATGCCCTGCCGGAACGTGGTGCGGGACTGGGACTTGGGCCCGTCGGTGCCGGTGCCCACGGTGGTGGTGACGGTCGCGAAGCCGCGGAACTCGCCCCAGGTACGGGCCTTCGGGTCGGTGTACTTGCTGTCGTCGCGGTGCCAGCCCGCCGGCCCGTAGGTGTAGGCCGTGATGCGCTGCGGCGCGTCCGTGGCCGTGTCGTTCTCCGTCAACGACTTGACCGTGTACCGGTTGAACCAGTCGAGCACGGGGTCGGCGCCCGCCACGGAGCCCGGCGGGGTCCACCGGACCGGGTAGCAGGAGCGCGTGTTGTCGTCCTCGCCGGCCGGCATCACGTGGTTGACGCGGGAGCAGTCCGGGAGGTTGTAGTCGACGTTGAGGACACCGCCCGTCTCATTGCGGATCTGCTGGATGCGCGGCCGGTTCATCAGCGGCGGCGCGGGCACGAGGTCGGTGCCGTCGACGCGGTTGGGGAGCATGACGGGGGTGAACGAGACCGGCGGCAGGCTCACGGCCGGGTTCGCGGTGTGTCCGGTGCGCTGGACCGAGTCGAGCCACAGGGCCTTCTGGCTGCTGTTGTCCTTGGGGTCCGGGAAGCTGTGGGTCAGGGCGTACGAGTCGACGTCCTGCCACACGCCCCCGACCCGGACCTGGGTGGTGACGGCCGTCAGGCGGCGGGTGCTGAAGTAGGTGGGGCCGTAATTGGTGCAGGCCCCGGTGTCTTTGCACTCCTGGTCGACGGGGACGTCCGGCCAGTTGCCCTTGTTGGCGACGGTGCGGTTGACCGGGTCGCAGGCGGTACCGCCCGCGAGGCAGCGCTCCTGCGTGGTGAACAGCACGCGTGCGGCGGGCTGGAGAGCGCCCTTGGCGGCGATCTGTTCGGGCAGCCGCTGGCCGTAGGCGAGGGAGGCCACGGTGGTGGCCCTGGTGTAGGCGGTGCGGGTGCCGTCGCCGTTGTTCTGGCCGCCGCCCCGGGCGTAGTAGTTGATCTCCGGAGCCCAGGTGTACGTGGTCAGGTTGCCGCGCGGGTCCACGCTGTAGTCCAGCGAAAGGCGCTGCCACATCTGGCACCAGGAGGCCTTGCCCTTGGCCGTGTCGTGGCAGGGGTCTCCGCTGTTCGGGGCGTAGACGGGCACGGTGGACACGGACTTGGTCGCCGGGTCCGAGCCGTCGCCGCCGGGGAGATGGTTGGCTCCGAAGTAGTAGACGGTGCCCGAGCTGTCCGTCAGCTTGGCGTGGACGCCGTCGTGGGCACCGTTGTCGGCGCCGGAGAGGAATTCGATCCTGCTTCCGTCGTCGTCCTTCAGCCGCCATACGCCTGTGGCGGCGTCGGCGGAGGTGCCGGCCGTTCCGGCGTTCTTGTCGCGTACCAGGGAACCGGAGCGGTCTCCGAATGACAGGGTGGCGTTGAAACCGCCCCAGCAGAGGTCTCCCGATCCGGCGATGCCCGCCCTGTCGCAGGGCTTGTAACTCCGCTCGATGAACCCGGGGTTGTAGTCCCAGCCGTCACCGATCCAGGAGGCCTGGGCGTTCGTCGCGGAGGTCTTGCCGTCCACGGCGGAGGAGTTGTAGCCGAGTGCGACGGCCGGAACGGCTCCGCCGAGCCCCGGGGGCATCTGAACCGGGTAGCCGTACGTCAGCGCGCCGGACGCCCCTCCGGCGGTCCAGCCGGAGGAGGGCGACAGATTGGTCGCGGCGTAGGTGCCGCCGCCGCCGGAGGCTCCGGTCTCGGCGGCGAGCAGGAAGGCGCCGGTGCCGGTGGCGGCCGTGGTCACGGCGTACGACGCCCTGGTGACGGTGCTTCGGCGCGCCGTGCCGGGTGACGTCGCGGGGGCCGCGGGAAGCCGCACCTCCGCTGTCAACCGGTCTGCCGCCTTGTCGTACCGGGCGACCAGCGGCGTGCGGACGCGGCAGGAGGGCGCGGCGGGGGTGGTCGCCGCACAGGCGGGCAGAGCCACCAGGCGTCCGCGCGAGGCGAAGTCGGCACCCAGGGCGGAGCGCAGGGCGTCCACGTCGATGCCCACCCTGATCGCACGGGGGCTCTCGGCCGCCGGTGCCGACAGTGCGAACAGCAGGCCGTCGACACCGGCCGCCCGGGCGGCCTTGTCGTCGCTGCGGACGACCGTGACGCGGGCCGGCGAGGCGGTCCGCACCGCCGGGGTCCGCTTCCCGTGCGGCGCCGCCGGTTCTACCCACAGGGGCAGTGTGCCGGCGCGCACGGCCGTTCCCGGCCGGGCTCCGGCGAGTTCGGCGTCGCCCGTCGCACGGGTCACGGCCGGGCGCCGGTCCGGCGTGGTGCGCGGAGGAACGGGGTATCGCGGCTTGGCTCGGGCCGGGGTGGCGGCCCTCCGGACCTCGACGGATTCGGTGGTCGGCAGTGGGGTGCCCGGCGGCTTCCACAGCCTGGTGAAATCGGGTTTGGGCGGCGCTGCCTGCGCCGCGGGCGCGGCGAGCACGGACGCCGTGAGCGCCAGAACGAGCGAGCCGGCCGATATGAGACGTGATCTTCGCGCAGAGTGGCGCAAGCCATGGACTGGCATGGCACTTCCCCCGGTGTGTGCTGAGTTGAATGCCGCGACCGCCATGGGCGCGTCGGGCCGAAACGACCGGAAACTACCAGGTGACGGCGGTGTGGACCGCCTCTCCACCTACCGATACAAGGCGTGACTCATCTCACAGGAAGGACAATTGCTCTGCAATTCCGCATGCGGGGCGGAACGGGAAGCGAACCTTTTGGTCGCGCCCATGGCCGGGTGACAGGGTGCGGCTGACCTCTGCGCAGCTGTGCGCCAGGGGGAGTTACTCATGGGGGAGACCCGCATGTCCGCCGTACCCAGACCCGGACGACACCTGTCCGGCGATGAGGCCACCGCAACCCACCTTGCCCGAAGAGACCGCGGAACGCGATACCGAGGGCCAATAGGGCTTGTCAGTTTGTCACTTGTGGCCGCTCTCGCCACTCCGCTGCCGCTGGCAGCCGCCGCGGAGGCGGCGACGCCCACACCGTCACCCGCGCCTTCGGCGCGCATCGCCACGGCCGAACGGCAGGCCGCGCACGCCGGGGGACGCCGGGGTGCCGTCCTCGACGCCCTGGCCCGGGCGAAGAAGACCCGCAGGGACGTGCCCCTGCCGCAGCTGACCGACGAGTACACCACCACGGTGGCCACCCCCGCGGGCAGGCTGCGCTCCGATCGCAGCCTCCAGGTCCAACGGGTGAAACGGGCGGACGGCTCCTGGGCGGCGCTCGACGACACCCTGACCCGGCGTGCCGACGGCACGCTCGGCCCCGCGGTCGCCAGCGCCTCGCTGGCCATCTCAGGTGGCGGTACGGGCCCGTTGGCGACGATGACGGCGTCCGACGGCAGCAGCCTCGCGGTCTACTCGCCGTTCCCGGCCCCGCTGCCCAAGCCCGAACTCGAGGGCAGCGGAGCGCTGTACCGGAACATCGCCCCGGACACCGACCTCAAGGTGACCGTCACGAAGTGGGGCGGATACAGCACCGTCCTGGTCCTCAACACCCCTGCCGCCGCCGCCAACCCGAAGGTGCGCGAGCTGGTGTTCCCCGCGCGGGCGAAGGGCCTGACGCTGGGGAAGGACGAGCACGGCAACCTGTCGGCCCGCCGCGGCGACAGCACCGTCTTCAGCGCTCCCCCGCCGCGGATGTGGTCCGCCGGCCCGGCGCGTACGCCGGCTGCCCGAGCCATGGCGAAGCTGGCGGCGGCCGACGGCCGGACCGCGCCGGACCTCCGGCCGAGCACTGCCGAGGAACCCGGCACGACGGCCACCGTGGCCGACATCCCGGTGGCCTCGGCCGCGGTGACGCCGGCCGGAAGTCACAGCTCCGGACCCTCGGTGTCGACGGGCTCGATCGTCATGAAGCCCTCGCCGGAGCTGCTCGACGCCTCCGCCACCAGCTATCCCGTCTATGTCGACCCGTCGTGGTCCCCGGACGCCCGGGGCAAGCAGCACCACGCCTGGGTGATGTCGGCATGGACCGGCACCGGCAACTTCGACCGCACCGGCTCGTCCGACCGCGACCGGCCGGGCATGGGCTACCAGGGCTGGGAGAGCCCGTACGGCATCGAGCGGGCCCTGTACGAGTTCGACATCCACGGATACACCGGGGCGCACATCAACCGGGCCACCCTGAGGGTCAACCAGTACATCTCCTCGGACTGGTCGTGCACCACGAAGTACCCCGTCACGCTCTACCGTGCCCGTGAGTTCGACTCGTCCGTCTCGTGGAACAACCACGAGGTGCGGGAGTGGCTCGGCAGCAAGGACGTCCCCGGCAACGGGCACAGCCAGTCCTGCTACGGCGACATCGGAATCGACTTCGACATCACCGGCGCGATGCGCGACGCCATCCGGGACGTGAGCAAGCCGATCGCCTTCGTCCTGCGCGGACGCGAGGGCTCCGGCGACAAGATCGCCTTCAAGCGCTTCTCGTACGACGCCACGCTGAGCACCGAGTACGACTTCCCGCCCGACACGCCGCAGAACCCGCGCGCCACGCCGACGCCGCGCAGGGTCACCGCCGGTGACACCAACGCCTGCGGGGCCGTTCCGTCGAGCGAGTACGGCTGGGTGACGAGCACCAACACCACGCTGACGTCCTGGGTGAAGAGCCCGAACCAGGGCCAGCTGACCGAGTGGGTGAACGTCTGGGACGAGAGCGCGGGCAACGCCACCGCCCACACCAACTGGTCCGGCTTCGTGTCCAGCGGCTCCGACGCGTCCTACACCCTGCCGTACGGCACCCTGCAGGACGGGCACCGCTACGGCTGGGTGACCCACGGCGACGACGGCCTTCTGCGCGGTCCGGCCAGCACCACCTGCCACTTCGGGGTGGACCTGACGCCCCCGACGCTGGCCTTCGGCGACTTCACCGACCCCGCCACCCAGTTCCCCCCGTCGGGCAGCGGCAGGACGACCCAGCTGCACGTGAACCAGCAGGGCAGCATTCCGGTCTCGGCCTCCGACCCGGGAAGCGGTTCGGGCCTGGCCTGCATCGAGTACGGCTACGACCCGCAACTGGCCGGCGCGACCCGCACCTGCGCCAAGGGCCTGACGGTCGGCGAGATCAAGACCACCCCGACCAAGTGGGGCACCAACATCCTGTACGCCCGCGTCCTGGACGAGGCGGGCAACTCCTCGCAGACGATGTCCTACTCGTTCTACGTGCCCTGGGCTCCCGGACCGGTGGCCTTCGGCGACACCAACGGTGACGCGCGGCCCGACATGCTCGTCCCGGACACGTCCGGCAACCTGATCACGTTCGGCAGGGCCATGGCACCCGGCGATGCCACCCCTCCCCCGTTCGGGACGGCGGCCCCGGTGGCACAGTCACCGGAGGTCTCCGCCGATCGGACGTGGAAGGACTACCGGGTCTCCCACCGAGGCTCGATGGACCCTGGACGCAACGTCGACGACCTCTTCGCCCACCGCGAGCCGACCGTCATCGGCGGCACCGGCGGCGACCAGCTGTTCGTCTACAGCAACACCCTGTCCGACCCCGGCCGCTTCACCCTGGGCACCCAGCGCGCCCAGAGCCGGCCGAACTGCAGCACGGCCCTGACGGACTGCACGGGCTACCACAACAACGTCGGCTGGAAGTACACCTCCCAGCTCACCCCGATCGGTGCCGTCACCGACACCCGCACCCCGAGCGGCCAGGTCACCTCGGCCACCGGACTGCTCGCGGTGGAGTCCGGTCACCTCTGGTACTACCCGCCCAAGTCGGCCGTCGCGCTGCGCCCTCCGGTCAAGGTCGACACCGGCGACTGGGACAACAAGGACCTGATGGTGCCGGGCGCCACCCGCACCATCGGCAAGGACGTCGCGAGCGCCCCGAGCCTCTGGGTCCGCGACCGCCAGTCGGGTGAGATCCGGCAGTACACACTGACCACAGCGGTTCTCGAGGACACCCTCGGCGAGTACCCCGTGGTGACCGGCGTCGCCGCGAACCCGACGGCTCCGATCGGCGTCGGCTTCAGCCTCGGCACGTTCCCGCGGGTGGGGTCCGAAGGCGATGTGACCGGCGACGGGATCCCCGACATCTGGGCGGTCGACCAGCAGAACGTGCTCAGCGCGTACGCCGGCGTGGCCACGGACGGTGTGCTGACCGGTTTCGATGAGAACACCGTACGGGGCTCCACCAAGGCGCCCTACGCGCACTGGCCCCTGACGGCCGACGCGAAGGGCTTCCCGGCCGCCTTCGGTGGGACCGCCGCCAACGTGACCTACACCGACGACACCGTCGACGGCCACCCGGCCAAGGTCGCCGTCTTCAACGGCACGGACTCCACCGTGACGACGGCCGGACCGGTCGTGGACACCCGGAAGAGCTTCACCATCACCACCTGGGCCAAGATGGCGGCCCCGGACGGCGTCATCGTGAGCCAGGACACCGTCCACGGGAGCGCCTTCATGCTCTGGGCCGACTCCGGCCACTGGCGCTTCGCCCTGGCAGCCGACGACACCGACGGCTGGCCGTACCACTACAACACCACCGTCACCCCGGCGAACGCCTTCAAGGCGGACACCTGGACCCACCTGGCAGCCAGCTACGACGCGACCACCGGGATGATGAACCTGTACGTCAACGGTGTGCTCGCCTCCAGCGGACACCACCCGGCGAACACCAGCCCGGCTCCCTCGGGCTCGCTCGTCATGGGGCGGTACAAGTACCAGAGCGGACCGCGCAACTTCCTGAACGGCAGGATCGGCGGACTGGCCGTCCACGACTCGGCGGTCGCGCCGACCCCGACGGGTCCGATCCGGTTCGCTGCGAGCCCCGACGTCTGTCTGGACCTTCCCAACGGCGAGCCGTCACGGGGCCTCCAGACCTGGGGATGCAACGGAACCCCCGCCCAGCAGTTCGCCATCAAGGGCGACGGCTCCATCCAGGCGGCGAGCTGGTGCGTGGACGCGGTCCAGGAAGGCACGGCCAACGGGACGCAGATATCCATGTGGTACTGCAACAACGGCGGCAACCAGCGGTGGCTTCCCCGCGCCGACGGCAGCATCTACAACCCGGCCTCCGGTCGCTGCCTGGACATGCCCTGGGGTGACGTCGCCTGGACCAGGCGGCCGGCGCTCTTCGACTGCAACGGCACGTCGGCGCAGCGCTGGAGCGTCCCGGGACTCCTCACCCCGGCCCTCCCCGCGATGCCGTAACCCCACGTGACCCGACCCCGCGCCGGGGGCGTCGAGC
>NZ_JBSHDU010000147.1:0-8343 GCF_053616475.1 Streptomyces sp. NPDC055815
GCCCGCCGCTACGGACTACGCGTCCCCGACGACCTCCTGATCGTCTGCTGCAGCGAATCCACCGTCTACGCCACCACCGAACCACCCATCACGACGCTCTCCCTCAAGCCCCGCAGGATCGGCACGGCCGTCGTCCAGCTCCTCATCGACGCCATCGAGGGGATCGACACCGACGGACCGGTCGAGCAGGTGATACCGACCGAACTCATCGTCCGCACCTCCTCGCAGCGGCGCTCGCCGCGCACCACGGTCAGCCCGCCGCGCTCACCCGCGAAGGACTGACACCACGGGCGGCGGCGCCCGAACCCGCCGTCATCCGACCCGCCGTCCCCGCCCCTGCCCGTGGGCAGGGGCGGCGAAACCGGTGACCGTACCGGCCTCGACCCTGGACTGGACCTTCTCAATTCGGGCGAAACAACCGGTGAACCCGGAGTGGACCCGGATTCACCACCCCTGGTGCGTCACACAGGAGGACCCTCATTCCTATGATGGGCGGACGACACCGCGGACCACCCCGACCAGGCCGGTCCGCGATGTGCAGGGCATCGCGACGGTGGTGGAGGGGTCGATGACTCAGGGGGCCGGTCAGGAGCCCGTGGTACGCACGGCGACATTGCGTGACTTCCGCGTACCGCCGTACGCCCGCGTGCCCGTGCAGGGCCATGCCGCCGAGCCCCTCTCCCCGGAGGAAGCGGCACCGGCTCCGGCGGTCGAGCCCGCACCCAGCGAGCGCCTGACCGCCGTCGAACACCCCGCGTCCGCGGCGCACATGCCCCCGGTCGCCCCTTCACCGGTCGAGGCCGTCCCGATGCCGACCCCGCAGGCCGCGGCGTCACCGATCGAGCCGCCCCCGGCCGCACCGACACCGCCCGCACCTGCCGCCCCGGTGACTGGCCCGGTGGCTCCCGCGGCACCCGCCGCCCCGGCGGCTCCCCCGGCGCCCGCCGGCCCGGCCGCGCCGGCAGCCCAGCCCGTCCCCCCCGCGCCGCAGGCACCCGCACCCACCGCCCCGGCCGCACCGGTGACGGCACCGCCCGTGACGCCACCGCCCGTGTCCCCACCGCCCGTGTCCGCGCCGATGCCCGCCGCTCCGACCCTCCACCTGGGTCACCGCCTCGCCCCGTCGTACACCACCTCCACGACCGGCTCCTCCATCGTCTCCGTCGCCACCGGCCACCCCGGCAACGCCTTCCCCGAGGGTGAGCCCGAGGGATACACCCCGACCGAGCGCGACCTCCCGGTCATCAACCGCGGCGACACCGTCCAGGTCTCGGTCGCCTCCGAGCAGCCGGCCCCCGCCCCGGCTCCCGGGAACGGCGACGGCCCCGGCCCCCTCTACGTCGTCGGCGACGTCCACGGCTACCTCGACGAGCTCATCGCCGCGCTGCGCGCCCAGGGCCTCATCGACGAGAACGGCAGCTGGTCCGCGGGCAACGCCCGGCTCTGGTTCCTCGGCGACTTCACCGACCGCGGACCCGACGGCATCGGCGTCATCGACCTCGTGATGCGCCTCTCCGCCGAGGCCGCCGCCGCGGGCGGCTACTGCAAGGCCCTCATGGGCAACCACGAGCTGCTGCTCATCGGCGCCAAGCGCTTCGGCGACACGCCCGTCAACTCCGGCGCGGGCACCGCCACCTTCCAGGCCGCCTGGCTGCTCAACGGCGGCCAGAAGCACGACATGGACCGGCTCCAGGACGTCCACCTCCAGTGGATGTCCCGGCTGGACGCCGTGGTCCGCGAGGACGACCACCTCCTCGTGCACTCCGACACCACCGCGTACCTCGAATACGGCCAGACGATCGAGGACGTCAACGAGACGGTCCACGAGGTCCTCAACCGGAACGACGCCGACGAGGTCTGGGACCTCTTCCGGAAGTTCACCAAACGCTTCGCGTTCCGCGACGACGGCGGGCCGCAGGCCGTCCAGGAGCTGCTCTCCACCTACGGCGGCCGCCGGATCGTGCACGGCCACAGCCCCATCCCGTACCTCCTCGGCCAGGTCGGCACGGAGGACGGCGAGGACGGCGGGGGCCCGGTCGTCGACGGACCGCACGTGTACGCCGACGGTCTCGCGATCGCCATGGACGGCGGCGTGACCATGGCCGGAAAGCTACTGGTCGTCCAACTCCCCCTGAACGGCTGACGCATAACCCTGCGCATCCGGGGAAGTCGATTTCCGGAAACACCCTGTCAGGCCGTGGCGTCACCGCAATACCATCGGGTCATCCGTAGCAGGCTCTCCTCCGTTTCCGCCCAACCGACCGTTTCCCACGGCTGATCCGGGCCTACGGAGCATCGGGGGATGCACATGAACGTGGCTCCGCACCTGCTGACCGAGGACCGCGCCGAGTACGAGCGGCTCCTCGACGACGCACTGAGCACCGCACACGCACGTCCGGATCTCGACGGAGTCGGAACACGACTCACGGTCGCGCAGCTACGCGCCATGACACTGAACGCGACAGCGCTGGTCACCACCGCGGCGGCGAGCGAGTACGACCACTTCGTGAAGGTCCGCGAGCAGAACCGCGCGGCCGTCGACACCCGCATACCCGTGGCCGACCCCGGTACGGGCGCCGGAGTCGTCGCCATCGTCACCGTGATGGTGCCCGTCCTCGCGGGCACCGCCGCCGCGATACTCCTGCTTGTCGGGGCGGTCCTGCACGCCCTCGCCCCCACGGTCGTGTTCGGCGAGACCCTGCTCACGGCCGGCCTCGTCTTCGCCGCCCTCGCCGCCGCCGGCCTGCTCAGCGCGGGCACCGGCCTCCTCCTGACCGCCCTGCGCAACAGACCGGCCGCGGCGAACGGAACGGCCCCGGCGGACGACGAACTCACCCGCGCCCGCGAAGCCTGGCGCCGCGCCCTCCTGGAACGCGGCATCCTCCCCTTCCTCCAAGCCGCCCTCGCCGCCACCGCCCCACCGGACCCGCCGACGCCCTGAGGCCCGGCGGGTCATGGGGAGCCGCCGCTCGTTACGACTCGGCCAGCGGCAGGTAGACCCGGTTGCCGGAGGCCGCGAACTCCTTCGACTTCTCCGCCATGCCGGCCTCGATCTCCTGCTGCGTGCCGCCGTGCTCACGGCGGATGTCCTGGGAGATCTTCATCGAACAGAGCATTAGCAGAGTATCCATATGGTCTAGGGTCGTGGACAGACAGCCGCACGAGACCCGAGGGGGGCCGCCGATGGAGAAGCGCGAAGAGCTCGTCAGCAGGTTGCGAGGGGTACCAGAAGGCACGCCGACCGTGGACGAGGTTCGAGCGATGCTCGCCGCGGACCCCACGCTCAAATGCGTCGTCTGCTACGCGCGCATCTCGTTCGACGGACGGGTCAAGGACGCCCACGGCATCGAGGACCAGCACCGCGAGATGGGCGAGAACGCCCGCGCGTTCAACTGGCTGGTGGTCTACCGGTACACCGACAACGACAAGAGCGCGAGCAAGGAGAGCGTCGTTCGCGACGACTTCGAGCAGCTCATCACCGACTTGAAGGCCGGCCACACGCCCGAGGGCTACCCCATCCATGGCGTGATGGCCGTGAACGACGACCGCCTCTACCGCCGGCCGAGCGACTGGGAGCGGTACCTGAAGGCGTTCACGGCGCACGAAGGCCGCGTCTACCACGACTCGAACGGCAGTCAGGATCTCTACGCCGAGGGGTTCGAGATCAAGGGCCTCGTGGGCGTGGCCATGTCGCTCAGCGAGACGAGGAAGAAGCAGCGCCGCTCACGCAACAGCCACCGCAACCGGGCGGTTCGCGGCCTGGCCGTCTCTGCGTGGCGCCCGTTCGGCTGGGAGGACGACAAGGTCACGCTCCGCCCGAAGGAGGCCGACGCGATCCGCCAGGCCGTCAAGGACGTGATCGCGGGGGCGTCCATCTCCGAGATCACCCGTCAGTGGAAGGAGGCCGAGTTCATCACGAGCCGGGGCAACCCCTTCCAGTACCAGACCGTCAAGCAGGTACTGATGAACCCGCGACTCTGCGGCTACCGGGAGATCAAGGGTGAGCTCGTCCGCGACGGGGACGACAACCCCGTGGTCGGCGAGTGGGAGGCGATCGTCACTCCCAAGGACTGGTACGCCGTGACCAACACGATCCGCGAGCGGGGGCGAGGGGCGGGCGTGCCGACGGGCGGTCTGGTGCACAAGTACCTGCTGACCGGCATCCTCAGGTGCGGCCACGTCCTGGAGGACGGGACCGTCTGCAACAACAAGATGATCGGCATCAAGGCGAACGACTGGTTGAAGTACAAGCACGCCTACATGTGCAAGAAGACCGTCGACGGGGGCTGCAACAAGACGTACAAGCGGGGCGACGAGACCGACAGGTTCGTGGTGGACGTGGTCATCGCCAAGCTGGAGAAGGACGCCGCCAGCAAGTCCCGCGACGTGCCCGACTGGGACAAGGCCGAAGCCCTCGAACGTGCCATCCGCAGCCGCAAGGAGCTGGAGCGCCGGTGGCACGACGACGAAGACACCGACATCGACGACGAGGCGTTCTTCCGGAACCTTCCGGTGATCGAGCGGCGCATCAAGGAGCTACGGGCCGACCAGGCGAAGAACGAAGCGTTGAAGGCGGAGGCCGAGTCCGCAGAGGCCGACATCGCCGCGTCGTTCAAGGGCAAGACGCTGACGCAGAAGCGCAAGGCCATAAAGGATGCGCTCGTAGCCGTTGTGGCCGTCCCCGGCGGCAAGGGGAACAAGGCGTTCGACTACGAGCTGCTCAAGCCTGTGTGGCGTACTTCCGAGTGAGGCGGATGCGGGGTAAGGGGCTGCCGGTGACTTTGGCGGCCCCACCGCTTTCGCGGTAGAACCGTCCCGTCAGGCACTCTGATCGCGCTGCCACACCGGGGAACGCCGACATCCCGTCCTACGGTTCTGCCCGTCGAGGCGTGCATGCCCGCACGGACGCCATCGTCATCGTGAAATCCGGGAGGAGATCCGTGCGCGCTCCGGGTATGGCACGGCCGGTTAGCCGATGGTGAAGTAGAACGGCAGGTTCGCGTACTCCTTGTCGCCGTTGACGGTGATGACCGTGATCGTGTCAGGGTCGTTGCCACAGGACTCGAACGGGTCGGTGCGGATCATGAGCGTGCTGCCGTTGGGGGTGGCGCCGGGCGCGCCGCTGGCCGATCCCATCGCGGCGATCGTGGCGTTGGGCACGACCTTCTGCGGGTCGATCCGGGGTTCGGTGAACTTGATGCAGTTGATGCCGTCCGCGGGCTTGGTGACTCCGGCGATGCCCTTGTTCTGGGAGATGGTGCCGTTGTATTCGATCAGGCCGGCTGCCTGCGAGTACGGGGCGCGGGCGGGGCCGGGAGTGGACGCGAAGGCTACGGTGGCCGCGGTCGCGGCGCAGACGGTGACGGCGCCCGTGACCAGGGCGGCGATGCGGGTGCGGCGGTTGTTGAACATGGGTCTCCTCATGGCGCGGGTAGGGCGGGGGGAAGGGGTGTTGCGCTTAGGGGAGGACCCAGTGGAACGGCGCGTCGGTGCTCGCGTTGCCGGTGGTGCGGCGCGTCGTCACGGAGAAGACGTCGTCGTCGCTGCCGCACGGGGTGCCCCACTCGACACGGATGTAGTGGTCGGACCAGCCGCCGGTGAGCGTGGCCACCGGGATGGACTCTGCCTTCTTGACCTCAGCGTCCTTGACCTTGATGCAGTACTCGCCGACCGTGGGGCGAGTGACGGATTCGATGCCGTATGCCTTGAGGATGGTCCCGTCGGGAGCGACGGAGACGGCGGCCTGCGAGTGCGGGGCGTAGGCGTTGTCGGCGACGGCGTAGGCGATTCCGGCGGCGGCCGTGGCAGCGATCAGACCGGCACCGCCGAGGACGACGGACTTGCGCAAGGTTCCTCGGAACATGGCTCTCCCCATGGGTAAGCAGGCCCCCGGAACCAGGGGCCTAGGAGGTTGTGCGGACGACGCACATACAACCGAAGGGAGCCGCCCGGTCCGCAGCTCCGCTGCCGGTGTCCGTGTGATCCACCCGTACACCGCAAAGAGGAAACGGTCCGCCGGAGGCAGTGGGGTGACCGGGCATACGAACGGCGCCTCGGCACGACGGCTGCGAGCGACAGCCACCGCGAACGGATCAGGGGGTACGAGAGGGCAAGCGAGCGATGGCGCGCGGGGTGGTGGCGCCGATGCGCGGTAACGCACGCGCTCGACCTGCTTTGTCTCACCCTGAGAACGCATCAGCCCTGCCGTCGCCGCAGGGGCGCTCAGGACTGCATGGCGTACTTCCTAAGGCTTGTCCCGTATTGGCGCGTGAGCTGGTGCTTTGCCTGACGGTACGGTCGCTGGGTGGAGTCGAAGCGGTTGAACGAGTGCCCGCTGCACGGGGCCGGTGTACGTCCTGATTACCTGGTCGGGCGGCGTCTTGAACGAGTGCTTGCGTCGTGGCACCTGCACGGTGCGGAGCCCCGGTCCGGCCCGAAGGCGCCTACGGCGGCTACGCACCCACCCTGGACAGCTCGCCCCGCCCGTGGACCTGGGCGACACTCGGGCGGACCCACTCGCATGGGAGCAGCCATCCGGGGCAGCAACGTAACCTCATCCGCCCCAGGACGTTCAATCCGGATGTGAAGATCAACATGCGCGTCATCAGCGCACCTCTCGTTCTTGCCATCGCCGTGCTGGGCTCGGCCGCCGCGCCCGCCGGCGCCGCCCCGCTCGCCCCGCCCATGGCCGCGCCCGCCGACGTCCCGACCGACTTGGGCAGTGACGTCCAATTTGGCATCTCTTTCAACGCAGGAATCATCAGCCAGGCCGTCTCGACGGCGGCCGGAGCCGCATCGAGCGCCTTGAGCAGCTCGTCCAGTTCTTCCAGCAGCTCGTCCAGCTCGTCGAGCGCGCCCTCGGCCGCCAGCCCGGCAGCAGCAGCCGCCGCCGCAATCGCGTACTCCGGCTGGTACAACACGCTGTACGGCGGCCTCGGGGCCCCAGCCTCGGTCCGGTAGGAGCCCCAGCGCGTCCCGGCCCGGGCAGTCACACCTGACGGACTCCCGAGGCCGGGACGCCGTAGCGGTCTCCCTGGCCACGGACGCTCTACACGGCCCAGGAGCCCACGGTGATGGCCGTCGCCCGGATGCCGGAGACCTGGGGGCCGGCATGCCGTTGGTTCCCAGCAGCAGCTGCGTGACCGCGAAGGCCAGTGAACGCAAGGGGCACCCCAGCAAGCACTGCAGACTGGGGACCAATACGAGCAGGTCTGTCCACCCCCGAGCCGGGGGTGGACAACCTTCAAAGAGGGTCATCAACGGTACGGGCGGTACGCGAAGAAGCGGACCCGGACACCGGCCGGCTCGCGCTTGAGATCACCTTCGACTCCGGCCGCGTCCGGGGATCTGCGTCTTTCCAGCAAGTGATCAGCGTGCCAGTACCGGCGGGAGCCGTGTGAGGATCTCGCCCGTGACTGGTGTGATCACGGCGTCACAGCCGTCCTGGATAGCCCCGTTCACCGGGCTGAGCACGCGCTGCTTCGGCAAGTTGGTGACGATGCTGCGGCGTGAAGGCGCGGACTCGGTCCGCAGAGGCCGGCCGTGGAGCCTGCCATTGGAGGACCGGGTGCTGCTGGTCGCCGCGTACTGGCGCACCAACTTGACACTGCGCCAGCTCGCCCCGTTATTCGGCGTCTCCAAGTCCGCGGCCGACCGCATCATCAACCACATTGGCCCCCTGCTCGCACTCCAGCCCCGCAAACGCTTCCGCAAGGGCACCGTGCTCATCGTGGATGGAACCCTGGTCCCCACCCGCGACCACACGGTGGCCGAGCAATCCAAGAACTACAGGTACTCCACCAACCACCAGGTCGTCATCGACGCCGACACCCGGCTCGTCGTCGTGGTCGGCCGGCCCCTGCCCGGCAACCGCAACGACTGCAAGGCATGGGCGCTGTCCGGCGCGAAGGACGCCGTCAGGAACACAACGGTGATAGCTGACGGCGGCTACCGAGGCACCGGACTGATCATCCCGCACCGCCGCGACCCCGGGCAGAGCGAACTGCCCGCCTGGAAAGAAGAACACAACACCTCGCACCGCAAGGTCCGTGCCCGCGTCGAGCACGCCTTCGCCCGCATGAAGACCTGGAAGATCCTCCGCGACTGCCGTCTCAAGGGCGACGGCGTACACCAAGCCATGAGCGGCATTGCCAGGCTGCACAACCTCGCCCTCGCTGGTTGACCGAGCAGTCTGAACAGGACCGGCCGCATCCGCACCAACTCGAAGACTATTTGCGGGACAAGCCTTACGAGCTCGTGCACGGTAGGCGGCGAGACGTCGAGCCTTGGATGGGTGATCATGGTCAGGTGGTGGGGAACGCGTCTCGTGCAGTGATCATCAGC
>NZ_JBSHDU010000148.1:0-8166 GCF_053616475.1 Streptomyces sp. NPDC055815
GGACGGGGTATCAACTAATCTGGCGTTAATTTTTGGCACGCTGTTGAGTTCTCAAGGTGCGGACGCTTCCTTCGTTCCTGTTTCCAGGCCCTCCGAGCGCTTCCTTCGTTTCCGACTCTATCAGATCTTTCCGATCCGATTTCCTCGGTGCTTTCCGGTCCCGTTCGCTTTCGCTCCGGGCCCTTCCGGCGTTTCCGACTCTATCAGATCCTTTCGGCGTCTGATTCCCAGTCAGCGGGGTTTGTCTTTCCGGCTGTTGGGCCGTTCCGACGTCTCAAACTCTAGCGGGTTTCCCCGGCGACTCATAATCGAGCCATTCGAAATGAATTTCGGCATGCCGAAATTCGTCCCGGTGGGGAGTTCGTGCTGAGTAGAGGTGCCGCATCAGCGGCGGGAGTGGCTGTCGAAGAACCGTTCCGGCTCCGTGACAACTCGGAGAACACTACGCATCCGGCAGGGGCGTGTCAACCCCCGCCCGGCGTGCCGTTCGGTGACGTCAGTCCAGGTCCGTCAGGCGGCCGCCGGCGTCCGGCTGGGTGAGCTCCACGCGGCGGAGGAGGCGGATGAGGACGTCGCCGAGGACGCCCTTCTCCTCCGTCGTGAGGTCCTGGAGGAGGTCCTCCTCGAAGTCGGTGGCCATGCGCATGGCCTCCAGCCACTTCGAGCGGCCCTCGTCGGTGAGCTCGACGATCACGCGCACGCGGTTGTTCTCGTCGCGGTCGCGGGTGACCAGGCCCTCGCCGGCCATGCGGTCGATGCGGTGGGTCATCGCGGCCGGGGTGAGGCCCAGACGCTTGGCGAGCTCGCCGGGGCCCAGGCGGTACGGCTCCCCGGAGAGGACCAGGGTCTTGAGGACCTCCCACTCGGCGTTGCTGATGCCGAGGTCGGCGAGCTGGCGGCCGTACGCCACGTTCATCCGGCGGTTCAGCCGGCCGAGCGCGGAGACGACCTTCTCCACCTGCGGGTCGAGGTCGCGGTACTCGCGCTGGTAGGCGGCGATCTGCTCGTCGAGGCTCGGCTCCTGGGGAGCGGCGGGAGCGGTGTCGGACATGCGGGGAGTATCCCACGGGACGCGTTGGCGTTGAAGTCCTTCGGTGTGTACTGTTAAGGAGTTAACTTTAGGAGTTAAGTCTTCAGGGTTCAGGCGTACAGCTCTGAATCCGCGACCGAAGTGGGTGAGTGTGACCAAGGCGAGGGGCGCAGCGATGCGCCGCATCCAGGCAGGCAGCGCGCTGAGCGCGTTCGGACTCGGCTTCACCGTGCCGTACCTCTATGTGTACGTGGCGCAGGTGCGGGATCTGGGCGCTGCGACGGCGGGCATCGTGCTGGCCGTCTTCGCCATGGCCGCACTGGTGGTGCTGCCCTTCAGCGGGCGGGCCATCGACCGGCGCGGGCCGGTGCCCGTGCTCCTGGTGGCCTCGGTCGTCGCCGCCGTGGGCGCGGTGGCGATGGGCTTCGCGTCGAGCGTGCCGGCGGCCGTGGGGGCCGCGGCGCTGCTCGGTGCGGGTACGGCCGTGCTCCAGCCGGCTCTCGCCACGATGATCGTCTGGTGCTCGTCGCAGGCCGGTCGTACGCGCGCGTTCGCGATGCAGTTCTTCCTGCAGAACCTGGGCCTCGGCATCGGTGGTCTGATCGGCGGTCTGCTCGTGGACACGAGCCGGCCGGGCAGCTTCATCCTGCTGTTCTCGATCGAGGCCGCGATGTTCCTCGTGCTCGCCGCGATCGTCGGGACCGTCCGGGTGCCGGGCTCGCCCGCGCTCCAGGGCGCCCGCCCGTCCGAGGGCGGGAAGGGCGGCGGTGTCCGCGCGCTGCTCGGGCACAAGGCGATGGTGCAGCTGTGCGTCCTCGGGTTCGTGCTGTTCTTCGCCTGCTACGGGCAGTTCGAGTCGGGTCTCGCGGCGTACGGCACGGAGGCCGCCGGCATCCAGCCGTCGACGCTCGGGATCGCCCTCGCCGCCAACACGGCGGTGATCGTGGTCGCCCAGTTCCTGGTGCTGCGGTTCGTCGAGCGCCGGAAGCGGACCCGGGTGATCGCGGCCGTGGGTCTGATCTGGACCGTGGCGTGGCTCATCGCCGGGTACGCGGGCCTCGGGCACGGCAGCCAGGCCATGGCGACGGCGGCCTTCGTCTCCACGTACGCCCTCTTCGGGCTCGGTGAGGCGATGCTGTCGCCGACCGTGGCGCCGCTGGTGGCCGATCTGGCGCCGGAGTCGATGGTCGGCCAGTACAACTCGGCCTTCGCCCTGGTGAAGCAGCTGGCGCTGGCCGTCGGTCCGGCCGTGGGCGGGCCCATGGGGGCCGCGCTGCACGGTCCGTACATCGTGACCTTCGTGCTGTTCTCGCTCGGGATCACGTTCCTGGCGCTCCGGCTCGGCAGGCAGCTGACGCCCGAGCAGGACCAGCCCTCGCCGGCCGCCAAGCCGTCGAAGGTGATCGTCCGGCACGAGCCGGTGCGCGAGAGCGAGACCGCTGCCGCCTAGACCGTCCGCGCCGGGTCAGTCCGGCAGGGCGAACTCGCACCAGACCGCTTTGCCGCCGCCCGGCGTGCGGCGGCTTCCCCAGGACGAGGCGATCGTCGCGATGATCGAGATACCGCGACCCGCCTCGTCCTCCGTTTCCGCCCTGCGGCGGCGCGGCAGGTGGTCGTCGCCGTCCGTGACCTCGATGATCAGGCGGCGGTCGGTACGGCGCAGCCGCAGGCGCATCGGCGGGGTGCCGTGCTGGAGCGAGTTCGCCACGAGCTCGCTGGTGGCGAGGACGCCCAGATCGCGCAGCTCGACGGGGAACCGCCAGGAGGACAGGACCCCGGAGGCGAAGGCACGCGCGCGCGGGGCGGCCTCCACTCCGCCGAGCAGTTCCAGCGCGGCGTTGTGGAAGAGCTCGGCGTCCGCGCCCTTGCGGGAGGGGTGCTGGACGACCAGGACGGCGACGTCGTCGTCGTGCTCGGCGGTGACCCCGAGGGAGCGCAGGAGCCGGTCGCAGACCACCTGCGGGGTGCCGCTGGCGCCGGCCAGGGCGCGGGCCAGGGCGGCGACGCCCTCGTCGATGTCCTCGCGGCGGCGCTCGACCAGGCCGTCGGTGTAGAGGACGGCGGTGGAGCCGGGCGGCAGGGCGATGGAGCCGGAGGCGTGCAGCCAGCCGCCGGTGCCGAGCGGCGGTCCCGTCGGGTCCTCGGCGCGGCGGACGGTGCCGTCCTCGTCCCGTACGAGGATCGGGAGGTGGCCGGCGGAGGCGTACACCAGCTTGCCCTCGTTGGGGTCGTGGATCGCGTACACACAGGTGGCGATCTGGCTGGCGTCGATCTCGGCGGCGAGGCCGTCGAGGAGCTGGAGGACCTCGTGCGGGGGCAGGTCCAGGCGCGCGTAGGCCCGGACGGCGGTGCGGAGCTGGCCCATGACGGCGGCGGCGCGCACGCCCCGGCCCATCACGTCGCCGATGACGAGCGCGGTGCGGCCGGCGCCGAGGGTGATCACGTCGTACCAGTCGCCGCCGACGGCCGCGTCCGCGACGCCGGGCTGGTAGGTGGCGGCGATCCGCAGGTCGTCGGGCTGCTCCAGCTCCTGCGGGAGCAGGGAGCGCTGGAGGGTGACGGCGGTCTCGCGGTGTCGGCGCTCGCTGGCGCGGAGCCGCTCGGCGGCCTCGGCGTGGTCGGTGACGTCGGCGGCGTGGACGAGGACCCCGCCGCCGTCGAGGCGCGGGCTGTCGACCGGCAGGCAGGTGACCGTGTACGAGCCGCCGTCCTTGGTGCGGCGGGACTTCACCGTGCGGGGCTTTCCGCTGCGCAGGACCTGGTCCATGAGCGGCAGCAGGCCGAGCTCCTCGGCCTCCGGGCAGGTGTCGGCGACGGTGGCGCCGGCGGCGCGCGGGCCGAAGGCGGCGGCGTACGCGTCGTTCACGTACGCGATGCGGTGCTCCGGGCCGTACACGAGCGCGACGAGGCCGGGGAGACGGCCGAGCAGCTCCCGTACGGCGAAGTCCTCCAGGGCGGGGACGTCGGAGGCCTCGACGGCCTCGTGGTCGGGCTGCTCCAGCTGCGGACCGTACTCACCGCGGGCGGCGGGCACGGAGCCTTCGGTCCCCCGCGCCGCGCGGCGCTGCGTACCGGGGAGCCGGGCGCTCCAACGGGTGAAGTTCACGGATCTGTATGCCTCGTGGTGTCGGTGCCGTGCAGAGTCACGCTGTGCAGGTGTGAGCCCACCTATGGTCACACGTCCAGTGTGGACGAGTGCACTGACAGTGATGTCAGGACTGCGGCTTGTCGTCTTCGCCGGGTGGTGGCGAGGCGGCGAGTTCGAACTCGGCCCTGGGGTGTTCAAGGGAGCCGAGCGAGACGATCTCCCGTTTGAACAGGCCGGACAGGGTCCATTCGGCGAGCACGCGGGCCTTCCGGTTGAAGGTCGGGACGCGGCTGAGGTGGTAGGCGCGGTGCATGAACCAGGCCGGATATCCCTTGAGCTTGCGTCCGTAGACGTGGGCGACTCCCTTGTGGAGGCCGAGGGAGGCGACGGAGCCCACGTACGCGTGCGCGTACTCCTTGAGCGGCTGCCCGCGCAGGGAGGCCGCGATGTTCTCGGCGAGCACCTTGGCCTGGCGGACGGCGTGCTGGGCGTTGGGCGCGCATTCCTTGCCGGGTTCCTCCGCCGTGACGTCGGGGACGGCGGCGGCGTCGCCGGCCGCCCAGGCGTGCGGGACGCCCTCGACGGCGAGCTGGGCGGTGCAGCGGAGCCTTCCGCGTTCGTTCAGCGGCAGGTCGGTGGCGGCGAGGACGGGAGCGGGCTTCACGCCGGCGGTCCAGACGACCGTGCGGGTGGGCAGGCGGGTGCCGTCGCTGAGGACGGCGACCCGGTCCTCGCAGGACTCGAGGCGGGTCTCCAGGCGCACGTCGATGTTCCGGCCGCGCAGCTCGCGGATGGCGTAGCGGCCCATGTCCTCGCCCACCTCGGGGAGGATCCGGTTCGAGGCCTCGACGAGGACCCAGCGCAGGTCCTCGGGCTTGACGTTGTGGTAGTACCGCGCGGTGTAGCGGGCCATGTCCTCCAGCTCGGCGAGGGCCTCCACGCCCGCGTAGCCGCCGCCGACGAAGACGAAGGTGAGGGCGGCGTCGCGGAGTGCGGGGTCGCGGGTGGAGGACGCGATGTCCATCTGCTCGATGACGTGGTTGCGCAGGCCGATGGCCTCCTCGACGGTCTTGAAGCCGATCCCGTGGTCGAGCAGGCCGGGGACCGGGAGGGTGCGGGAGACGGAGCCGGGCGCGATGACCAGCTCGTCGTACGTCATGTCGACGGCGCCGGTGCCCTCCTCCTCGGTGGCGAGGGTGCAGAGGGTCGCGGTGCGCTTGGCGTGGTCGACGGACTGGACCTCGCCGATGACGATGCGGCAGCGGTCGAGGACGCGGCGGAGCGGCACGACGACGTGCCGCGGGGAGATGGATCCGGCCGCGGCCTCCGGCAGGAACGGCTGGTACGTCATGTACGGCTCGGGGGTGACCACCACGATCTCGGCGGTGCCGGCTCTGAGCTCCGCCCCGAGCTGCCGCTGGAGGCGCAGCGCGGTGTACATGCCGACGTAGCCGCCGCCGACCACGAGAATGCGCGCAGGTTCGGTCACTGTCCCATGACGCACCCCCGTCCGTTGTTTGTCCACAGGCCCGGCAAATTGTGTGACCGGAGGGGTACGGAGGCGCGGGGTGGCGCACAAGCGGGGTGCGGAGAGATCCGTGCAGGTCACGCCGGGTGGGGCGGGTTCGGAGAGGGGTCGGAATCGGGAGTCTTCCGGGCCTTGCTCCGATCGGGGGGCGCACCGTACGGAACTCCCCCTTCTGAATTGACCCCGACTCAACTATGTTCGTACTTCGTCGGGGTGTCGGACCGGGCGCGCGCGTGGACCGAAAGCGCTCGTCCTCCGGAGGCCCCGTATCAGGGCGGGGAGTCTCCGGGGGGAGACATCATGAGCGGGGGAACGCTTATGCAGATTCAGGATTCAGGCTGGCAGTCGGGCGCCGCGACGGCGACCGTCGACGGGCACGTCCCGGACGCGCGGGGCGGTGCGCCCTTGGCGGGCGGCAGGTCCGCGCCGCTGCGGGTGGACGCCCAGCGCAATCTGGAGCACGTGCTGCGTGCCGCGCGCGAGGTGTTCGGCGAGCTCGGTTACGGGGCTCCGATGGAGGACGTGGCGCGCCGCGCCCGCGTCGGGGTCGGCACCGTCTACCGCCGCTTCCCCAGCAAGGACGTGCTGGTGCGGCGGATAGCCGAGGAGGAGACCGCGCGGCTCACCGAGCAGGCGCGGGCCGCGCTGGGCCAGGAGGAGGAGCCGTGGTCGGCGCTCTCCCGGTTCCTGCGGACCTCGGTGGCCTCGGGTGCGGGCCGTCTGCTGCCGCCGCAGGTGCTGCGGGTGGGCGCGGACGAGTCCGGTGCGCCGCTCGGCGCGGACGAGGCGGACGAGGCGGCGCGGGTGCCGTACCAGCGGGGTGTCGCCGAGCCGGGCGACGCGCGCGTGGTGTCGCCGCGCGGTGTGCCCGCCGAGGAGCGGGACGACGCGGGGGCCGCGGAGCTCCTGGAGGTCGTCGGCCGGCTGGTCGACCGGGCGCGCGAGGCGGGTGAGCTGCGGACGGACGTGACCGTGGCGGACGTCCTCCTCGTCATCGCGACCGCCGCCCCGGCCCTGCCGGACGCGGTGCAGCAGGCGGCGGCCTCGGCGCGGCTGCTCGACATCCTTCTCGAGGGACTGCGCTCCCGGTAGGACCCTTCACGGACGGTGTTCTCCGTGGTCCGGGCGGACCAGTGAGCATGACACGAACGTGTGAGCGGTTACGCCCGGATACACGAAGTCGCCCCGGACGAGTGGTAAGTGGACGCGGCGCTTCGGCATGCCCGCGCTCTGTGGCAGGCTGGGCCAATATTCGGGTCTGAGCGTGCGTACGGGGGCTTCCGCGATGAGCGGTGACAGTCGGGACGATCCGCTGGGCAGCGGCGGCGGCGCGGAGACCGGGGACTTTCCCTCCCGGCACGTTCCGAGCCAGGGCGGTCCGGGAGGTCTCTCCGGCGCGTCGTCCCTACAGAGCGAGCCGCTCGACGCGAGCGTCCCACCGCAGCGTGAGGGCAAGTCCGGCGGACCGGGCGCCCGAACCGGAGCGGTCGCGGGAGCCGGAGGGCCGGGAGCCGCGGGACCGGGCGCCCCCGAGGGCGTCGGCGCCGACCTCTACGCGACCGAGCCCGAGCACGACACCGTACTCCCGCCGCCGCTCGAACTGCCGCCCTCCGACGCCGAGCTCGTCCAGCTCATGCGGGACGGCGACGACTCCGCGTACGAGGAGCTGTTCCGCCGCCACTCCGATGCCGTCCGCCGCTACGCCCGTACCTGCTGCCGGGACGCGCACACCGCCGACGACCTCACCGCCGAGGTCTTCGCCCGCACCCTCCAGGCGGTCCGTGGCGGGGCCGGCCCCGAACAGGCCGTGCGCGCCTACCTCATGACCACCGTCCGGCGGGTCGCCGCGAACTGGGCCAGGACCCAGAAGCGGGAGCACCTCGTCGAGGACTTCGCGGTCTTCGCCGCGGACGCCGCCCGCTCCTCCGAGGTCTCCGACCACGACACGATGGACCTCGGCGCGGACGTCCGCGCCATGCACGAGGCCGAGCAGTCCCTCGCCATGCAGGCCTTCCGCTCGCTGCCCGAGCGCTGGCAGGCCGTGCTGTGGCACACCACCGTCGAGGAGGAGTCCCCGAGCGAGGTCGCCCCGCTGTTCGGACTGACCGCCAACGCCACGGCCGTGCTCGCCAGCCGGGCCCGCGAGGGCCTCAAGCAGGCCTATCTCCAGGCGCACGTCAGCCAGTCCCTCACCGCGGGCGGCGACTGCGCCCGCTACGCGGACCGGCTCGGCGCCTACGCGCGCGGCGGGCTGCGGATGCGGGCCGAGCGCGGCCTGCGCAAGCACCTGGACGAATGCGCCAAGTGCCGGCTCGCCGCGGGTGAACTGGCCCATGTGAACGCCGGGATCCCCGCGCTCCTGCCCGTCGCCGTCATCGGCTGGTTCGCCGCCGGGTACTCGCTCAAGGCCGCCGGCGTCGTCGCCGGTGGCACCGCCGCCGCGGCCGGCGCGGGCGCCGCGGCCGCCGCCTCCGGCTCCTCCGGGGGCGCCGCCCCCACGGCTCTGTGTGATGCACCGGT
>NZ_JBSHDU010000149.1:0-7650 GCF_053616475.1 Streptomyces sp. NPDC055815
CATGGCCACCGCCCGCCCCCGCGACCACCTCCACGGCGCCCACGCCACCGCCCACCCGCCACACCCACCCGCCCACCACCCGGCCACCGGGGGGGGGGGGCCCCCCCTTCTCGCTGCCGTACGTCAGCCCAGCAGGCCGCCGATCGGGTTGTGCGCGCCGCCCGACGTCGAGCCGCTCTCGGACGGGGTGCTCGTGGAGCCGGTCGAGCCGCCGCTCGACGTGCCGCCGCTGGTGCCCGGGCTGTCGCTGGTGGACGGCGGGGGCGCCGGCTTCGACTGCGTGGGCGTACGGCTGCCGGTGCCGGTGCCCTGCGTGGCGGTCGGCCGCTGCTCCTGGGTCCGGGTGGACTCGCGGGTCGTCTCGGTGGGCCGGGTGGCCTCCTCGGTCTCCTCGCTCCGCGCCGGGGCCTCGGTGGTCGCGGCCGGCTGGGGCGCCTTGGACGCGGACTTCGACGGGGTGCGCGTCGGCTCCTGCGGGAGCGGCTGGCCGGGCAGGTGGTTGATCGGGTCGTCGTTGGGGCCCGGGACGGTGACCATCTCGGTGGAGCGGACGGCGCCGCCGAGGACGGAGCCGACGAGGAGGGTGAGGCCGACGACGACGGCGGCGAGGAGGGTGCTGCGGCGGGTGACGCGGCGGCGGAGGTCCCAGAGTTCGGCGCGCGGGCCGAGGGTCCGCCAGGCCTCCCCGGCGAGGCGGCCGTCGAGGGAGTAGACGGGGGCGCCGGCGATGATCAGCGGGGACCAGGCGGCCAGGTAGATGATGTCGGCGGAGTCGTAGACCGGGACGGTCTTCCAGCTGACGGTCAGGATGAGGGCGGCGGAGAGCAGGGCGCCGACGACGGCGGCGACCCGCTGCCAGAGGCCGAGGACCGTGAGGACGCCGACGACGACCTGGAGGAAGGCGACGGTGAGGCCGGCGCCGACGGGGTGCTGGAGGGCGAAGTCGCGCAGCGGTTCGGCGAGGGCCCAGGGGTGCAGGGAGTTGAGCCACTTCACCATGGAGCCGCGCTCGCCGCCGTCGAAGTAGACGGGGTCGCAGAGCTTGCCCATGCCCGCGTAGATGGAGATGAAGCCGAGGAAGACCCGGAGCGGGAGCAGGACGACACCGAGGTTCATCCGGCGGCCCGGGTAGTAGGCGTGCCGGACGTTGTCCTGGCCGTGGCGCTGCGCGGCCCGGGCGCCCGGGGCGTCGTGCTCGTACGGCTCGGTGGGCTCCGGCCCGAGGTCGTACACCTCGTCGTAGGCGCCCTCGGCGCGGCGCATCGGCGGCAGCAGGGGCGCGGCCTCGGCGGGCACCACGGGGGTGGGCATCGTGGTGTCGAGGCGCGGGATGGCCTGGGTGTCGCCGACGCCGTGCCCGCCGTGTCCGACGGGTTCGAGCGTGGAGACGGACGACTCGCGCACGGCCTGGAGGAGGCCGGTCGCGCCCGGCGCGGACTTTCCGGTCCACACGACGGGGCGACGGCGCGGGCCGCCCGCGCCCACTCCGGACAGAGCGGCGGTGCGGGCCGCGAACTTCGGCTGCGGGGCCGGCGCGAGCCGCACACGGAAGCTGGCGTGGTTCACGATCACCTGGGCGGGATCGGAATCCACCTTGACCATGCTCAGCGCGGGCTGATCGTCGAACCCCGGCCGGGGCGTTCTGGTGTCCACACTCATCTAACCGAGTGATGTGCGGTTAGGACACTGCCTTGACGGTTGCCAAATGTCCGAGGCCCGTCAAGATCACGGCCGGGGCGGTTCCCTCGTTCGGGTCAGCCCATGCGGCGGCGGGCCGCCTCGTAGAGCACGACACCGGCGGCGACACCGGCGTTGAGCGACTCGGCGCCGCCCGGCATCGGGATGCGGACGAGGTAGTCGCAGGTCTCGCCGACGAGCCGGGACAGGCCCTTGCCCTCGGAGCCGACGACGATGACGACCGGGCCGCCGAGCGCCTCCAGGTCCTGCACCTCGTGCGTGCCCTCGGCGGCGAGGCCGACGACCGCGATGCCGGCCTTCTTGTACTCCTGCAGGGCGCGGGTCAGGTTGGTGACGCGGGCGACCGGGGTACGGGCGGCGGTGCCGGCCGAGGTCTTCCAGGCACCGGCGGTCATGCCGGCGGCACGGCGCTCGGGGATGACCACGCCGTGGCCCGCGAAAGCGGAGACGGAGCGGACGATCGCGCCGAGGTTGCGCGGGTCGGTGACGCCGTCGAGCGCGACGATCAGCGGGTCCTCGTGCTCGTCGTAGGCGGCGGCGGTGAGGTCCTCGGGGTGCGCGTACTCGTACGGCGGGACCTGCAGGACCAGACCCTGGTGGTTCAGCCCGTTGGTCATGCGGTCGAGCTCGGGGCGCGGGGCTTCCATCAGGTTGATGTTGCCGCGCGCGCCGGCGAGCTGGAGGGCCTCGCGCACCCGCTCGTCGTTGTCGATGAACTGCTGCACGTACAGCGTGGTGGCGGGCACGCCGTCACGCAGCGCCTCGAAGACCGGGTTGCGGCCGACGACCATCTCGCTGGCGCCCTTGGGGCCGCCGCGGCGGGGCGCGGGACGGCGCTTGGCCGCCTGCCGGGCCATCGCGTTGGAGACGCGGTACGCCTTGTGGCCCTTGCGGTCCTCGGCCTTGGGGGTCGGGCCCTTGCCTTCGAGGCCCTTGCGCCGCTGGCCACCGCTGCCGACCGTCGCACCCTTCTTGTTGGACGTGCGACGGTTCCTGCGCTGGCTGTTCCCGGCCATGACTACCTGTTTCCTCTGCTGACGTACAAAGTCTGTAACTGAAGTGTGCCGCCCGGTGTCCCGAGCGGCACGTCTTCTAACGGTTGCCCAGCGTCCAGCGGGGGCCGTCGGGGCTGTCCTCGATGGCGAGGCCGGACTGGGCCAGCTGGTCGCGGATCGCGTCCGCGGTCGCCCAGTCCTTGCGCTCGCGCGCCGACTCGCGCTGCTGGAGCACGAGTCGTACGAGGGTGTCGACGACGCCGTGGAGCTCCTCGCCGCCACCCGTCTCCTCGGCCCAGTGCGGGTCGAGCGGGTCGAGGCCGAGGACGCCGAGCATGGCGCGGACCTCGGCGAGGCGGGCGATGGCCTCGTCCTTGTCGTCCGCGGCGAGGGCGCTGTTGCCCTGGCGGACGGTGGTGTGGATGATCGCCAGCGCGTGCGGCACGCCCAGGTCGTCGTCCATGGCCTCGGCGAAGGCCGGCGGCACCTCGGCGGCGGGGGCGACGGTCGTCCCGGCCTTCTCGGTGGCGCGCTGGACGAAGCCCTCGATGCGGGCGAAGGCCGACTCGGCCTCGCGCAGGGACTCCTCGCTGTACTCGATCATGGAGCGGTAGTGCGGGGTGCCCAGGTAGTAGCGCAGGACGATGGGGCGCCAGTTCTTCACCATCTCGGACACCAGCACGCTGTTGCCGAGCGACTTCGACATCTTCTCGCCGCTCATGGTGACCCAGGCGTTGTGCACCCAGTACGAGGCGAAGTCGTCGCCGAAGGCCTTGGCCTGGGCGATCTCGTTCTCGTGGTGCGGGAAGATCAGGTCGAGGCCGCCGCCGTGGATGTCGAAGGCGGAGCCCAGGTACTTGTGGGCCATGGCCGAGCACTCCAGGTGCCAGCCGGGGCGGCCGCGGCCCCACGGGGTGTCCCAGTCGGGCTCGCCCGGCTTGGTCGCCTTCCACATGGCGAAGTCGCGGGGGTCGCGCTTGCCGGTGATGCCTTCCTCGGCGGGCTGGCGGAGGTCGTCGATGTCCTGGTTGGAGAGCTCCAGGTACCCGGGGAAGGAGCGCACGTCGAAGTAGACGCTGCCGTCCGCCTCGTAGGCGTGGCCGCGCTCGATCAGCCCCCGCATCATCTCGATCATCTCGGGGACGTGACCGGTGGCGCGGGGCTCGTAGGTGGGCGGCAGGCAACCGAGGGCGTCGTAGCCGTCGTTGAACGCGCGCTCGTTCTCGTAGCCGATGGACCACCAGGGGCGGCCCTGCTCGGCGCCCTTCCTGATGATCTTGTCGTCGATGTCGGTGACGTTGCGGATGAACGTGACGTCGTAGCCGCGGTAGGCGAACCAGCGGCGCATGATGTCGAAGTTCAGCCCCGACCGGATGTGGCCGATGTGCGGGGCCGCCTGCACGGTGGCACCACAGAGGTAGATCGAGACGGCGCCCGGTGTGAGCGGGGTGAAGTCACGGATCTGCCGGGCGCTGGTGTCGTACAGGCGAATAGTCACCACTCCAGGGTAGTGGGCGTGTGGTAGTGCCCTGCGACCGATTCCCGGCGGCAGGGCACGTTTTTCACGCCTGCCGCTCCTGTACGGGGTACACGAGGGCGGTCGCGAGGGCGGCGAGGCCCTCGGCGCGGCCGGTGAGGCCGAGTCCGTCCGTGGTGGTGCCGGACACGGAGACGGGGGCGCCCGCCGCCTCGCTCAGCGCCTTCTGCGCCTCCTCGCGCCGCTTGCCGACCTTGGGGCGGACGCCGACGACCTGCACGGCGATGTTCCCGATCTCGTACCCCTCGGCGCGGACGATCCGGGCGGCCTCGGCGAGCAGGGTGACGCCGGAGGCGCCGGACCACTCGGGGCGCGAGGTGCCGAAGTGGGCGCCGAGGTCGCCGATGCCGGCGGCGGAGAAGAGCGCGTCGCAGGCGGCGTGGGCGGCGACGTCACCGTCGGAGTGCCCGGCGAGCCCGTACTCCTCGCCCTCCCAGAGGAGACCGGCGCACCACAGCTCCCGCCCCTTCTCGAAGGCGTGGACGTCCGTGCCGATGCCGGTACGGGGGATCAGGGTGGGGGTACCCCCTGTTCGAGCGGAGCCGAGAACTTGGGGGAGGTCAGAAGCCATCGTTGGCCCTCCTGCGGGCGAGTACGGCCTCGGCGAGGACGAGGTCGAGGGGGCGGGTCACCTTGAAGGCCTCTTCGTGGCCGGGCACGACGACGACGGGCGCGCCGAGCTTCTCGACCATGCCGGCGTCGTCGGTGGCGCCCTCGCCGGTGAGGGCGACGGTGGCGTGGGCGTTGACCAGGGTGTCGTGGTCGAAGCCCTGCGGCGTCTGGACGGCGCGGAGGCGGGCGCGGATCGGGGTGGCGACGACCTGCTCGGGGTCGCCGGGCTGCTCGGCCGGCTCGACCTCCTTGACGGTGTCGGCCACGGGCAGCGCGGGGACGACGGCGACGGCCCCGTCCCGTACGGCCTCGATGACGGCGTCCACGGTCTCGACGGGGACCAGCGGGCGGGCCGCGTCGTGGACGAGGACGGTGGTGATGCCCTCGGGGAGCGCCTTGAGGCCGAGGTGGACGGACTCCTGGCGGGTGTCGCCGCCGGGGACGACGAGGTAGTCGGTCCGCTCGGGCAGGGCGTGGGCGTCGAGGAGGTTCTTGACCTCGGCGGCGCCGTCGGGGGGTGCGACCACGACGACCAGGGAGACCGCGCGGGAGGCGGCCATCGCGCGGACGGCGTGGATGAGCATGGGGGTGCCGTTCAGCGCGCGGAGCGCCTTGGGGGCGCCCGGGCCGAGGCGCACGCCCCGCCCTGCGGCCGGGATCACCACGGCGGTACGACGGGGACGCACTTCGTCTGACATCGGTTGCACTCCGGCAGGTTTGTTTCCGCGGCCGACATGGGTATGGCCTCACCGTGCCGGACGCACCGCCTTGACCGGGCCCTTTCCGTGACGACGGTCGAGGCGTGGCCGCGTGGGCACAGGGGTTCGGGCGTTGAGAAGTTCAGGGGGTGCGGGTTACTTCGGCGGTGCGGTGACGCGTACGCTCCGCAAACGTACGCGAACATGCGACGCACGCGAACATGCCGCAGCGCCCGACGGCAGCACTGTGTGGATCACAGCACGCCAGCGGGCACCGCGGCATCGCTTCACTGCTTCACTTGGGAACGCCGCTCAGGACGCGAGGACCTCGTCGAGGAGCGCCTCGGCCTTGTCCTCGTTCGTGTTCTCCGCGAGGGCCAGCTCGCTGACCAGGATCTGGCGAGCCTTGGCGAGCATGCGCTTCTCGCCCGCGGAAAGTCCGCGCTCGCGCTCACGACGCCACAGGTCGCGCACCACTTCGGCGACCTTGATGACATCGCCGGAGGCGAGCTTCTCGAGATTTGCCTTGTAGCGACGGGACCAGTTCGTCGGCTCTTCGGCGTACGGTGCGCGCAGCACCTCGAAGACCCGGTCCAGCCCGTCCTGACCGACCACATCGCGAACACCGACGAACTCCGCATTGTCCGCCGGCACACGAACCGTCAGGTCGCCCTGCGCGACCTTGAGCACCAAGTAGGTCTTGTCCACGCCTTTGATCTGGCGAGTTTCGATGGCCTCGATCAGCGCGGCCCCGTGATGGGGATAGACCACGGTGTCGCCAACCTTGAACGTCATGTGACAGGTACCCCTTCCGTGGCTATCCAGGGTAACACGGATTCGGCTTCTTCTGAATGGCGTTTTCGCAGGTCAGGGCATATCTCGGGGCTTGACAACGGTGACACGAACGTGCTGCGGAGGGCTTCCGGAAGGCGGTATTCGCAGGTCGGAGCGGCTGCGTGGACGGAGAGAAACGCGCACGTTACACACACCCGGAGGCCCCCGAGGGAGGGGCGATGTCCCGTTTTGTCGGGTTCGGAGCGGGCTTCTTCACCTACTCCGTTCGAGGATCGACCACCCGTACGGATGCATCCCGGGGTGATTCCCGAAATTGATCAGTGGACATCAACCGAGGCCGGTAGGGGATTTTCCGGAGGGCCGGCTCGGGGGAATGCGGAGCCGCCCCCGAATTGATCAAGGCGGTTATGTGAACAACAGGTCAATGGGTCGTGATCCGGCCACGCGGGGTGACAACCGGGGAGTGCGCGAGGGGCGAGGGGAGGGCCTGCGCCGCCGACCCCCGGGGACGACCGTGACCGGTTAGGGGCGGGTCGGGTGCGGGACGCGGAGTGAGGCTCGGTAACCTAAGCGCGCTGACACACCTTTAGCTGTCCCTTAGTTCCCACGCCCGTCCGTACGTCCTAGGAGATGCCGCCGCCGTGAGCCGCAGCCTTCGACGCGGCGCCCTCGCCGCCACCGCCATCGTGTTCTCCGTCGCCGCGCTCTCCGCCTGTGGTGCGGGCAACGACGCGCAGACCCTCGAGGTCCGGCCGGACAACGCCGCCGTCACGGTCGACGACGTCAAGATCCAGAACGCGCTGGTCATCACCCAGCCGCTGCCCGGCACCAAGGGCCCGGCCGCCGTCTCGGCCACCGTCTTCAACAACGGCAGCCTGCCGCAGACCGTCGACGCGATCCGCCTGCCCGGCACGGCCTCCGTCGTGAAGCTGAAGGCGGCCGAGGGCGACGGCCCGATCGTCGTCCCGGCCCACGGCTCCGTCGTCATCGGCGGTGAGGGCAACGCCTCCGCCATGATCGAGAACGGCTCCGAGGCCGCCCGCGACGGCGACGCGCAGAAGCTCGTCTTCAAGCTGAGCAAGACCGGTGACGTGAGCCTGAGCGCCTTCGTCGTCCCGTCGAAGAGCTACTTCAAGGACTTCGGCCCCACGATCGTCCCGGCGGCCCCGTCGGCCGAGCCGAGCGCCACGGCTTCCCCGTCGGGCGAGGCGTCCCACGGCGCCGAGCACGGCGCCGAGACCCCTGCCTCGGGCGAGCCGACGACGGCCGGCCACTGACGGCAGCAACGCTTACGCCGAAGGGGCGCCCCCACCCG
>NZ_JBSHDU010000150.1:0-6978 GCF_053616475.1 Streptomyces sp. NPDC055815
GCCCCGCCCGGCCCGTGGGGGGCCGGGCGGGGCCGCCCGCTCAGTCGACGAGCCCCTCCCAGGCCTTCCGGTACTCGGCGAGCTGCGCCTCGTACCCCTGGCGGAACTGCTCCGCCTGCGGGGTGATCTGGTCGCTGTCCATGCGCCGCGGGGGTATCAGCCGCGCCACGTCGGCGAAGGCCACCGCCGCCGCCTCGGCGACGGCCCCGCCCCGCTGCCGGGCGGCGAAGACGTCGAGGCCCGCGTTCCGCAGGAAGCCCTCGAAGACCGTCCGCGGCCTGCCGGCCGTGTCCTTCAGCTCCCGGTCCGTCGCCGGGACGAGCCGCCCGGTCGCCGCGAACCCGTGCACCGCCCGTAACGCCGCGTACAGCCGCCCCCACTGGTACGGCTTCCCGTCCTCGACCTTCCCCACGGACCTCCCCTTCCCCTCCGTCCATGGCACCGACCGTTCGGCGGCCCCGGGGACTCCTACCCCGCTCCGGCGGGAATTGTTGCGGCGGGATGAAATCGCACGTCGGCCGTGTTGGGGCTTCCGGTAGAGCAGGACGGATGGGAGGCCCTCGTGGCGGCGGTCGGGGAGAAACAGCAGGGCTGGGCGCGCAGGCTGGCCGGGTACGCGTGGCGGTACAAGGCGAACACGCTGCTCGCGCTCGGGTCCTCCCTCGCCGGCATGGCCGTGCTCGCGCTCGTGCCGCTCGTCACCAAGGTGATCATCGACGACGTCATCGGGACGAAGACCCGGGACCTCGGCGTCTGGACGGGGCTGCTCATCGGCGCCGCCGTCCTCGTCTACGTCCTCACCTACGTGCGCCGCTACTACGGCGGCCGGCTCGCCCTCGACGTCCAGCACGACCTGCGCATCGACATGTACGGCACCATCACCCGGCTCGACGGGCGGCGGCAGGACGAGCTGTCCACCGGGCAGGTCGTCGGGCGGGCCACCAGCGACCTCCAGCTGATCCAGGGCCTCCTCTTCATGCTCCCGATGACCATCGGGAACATCCTGCTGTTCCTCATCTCGCTGGCCGTCATGGCCTACCTCTCGATCCCGCTCACCCTCGTCGCGCTCGCCGTCGCCCCCGCCCTCTGGTGGATCGCCAAGCGCAGCCGCACCCGCCTCCACCCCGCCACCTGGCACGCGCAGCAGCAGGCCGCCGTGGTCGCCGGGGTCGTCGACGGGGCCGTGACCGGCGTCCGGGTCGTGAAGGGCTTCGGGCAGGAGGACCAGGAGACCGGCAAGATCCGGGAAGCCGGCAGGGAGCTCTTCGCCGGGCGCCTGCGGACGATCCGGCTGAACTCGAAGTACACCCCGGCCCTCCAGGCCGTGCCCGCCCTCGGCCAGGTCGCGGTCCTCGCCCTCGGCGGCTGGCTCGCCTACCGGCACCAGATCACCCTCGGCACGTTCGTCGCCTTCTCCGCCTACCTGGCCTCCCTCGTCGGCCCGGTCCGCATGCTCGCCATGGTCCTCACCGTCGGCCAGCAGGCCCGCGCCGGCGTCGAGCGGGTCTACGACCTCATCGACACCGAGCCGGTCATCAAGGACGGGACCAGGGAGCTGCCGGCCGACGCGCCCGCCACCGTCGAGTTCGACGACGTCTCCTTCGCGTACGAGGGCGCCTCCGGCAATATCAGCCCGGTCCTCGACGGCTTCTCCCTGGAGATCCGGCCCGGCGAGACCGTCGCCGTCGTCGGCGCCTCCGGCTCCGGCAAGTCCACCGTCTCGCTCCTCCTGCCCCGCTTCTACGACGTCACCCACGGCGCCGTCCTCGTCGGCGGCCACGACGTCCGCGAGCTCACCCTCGACTCCCTGCGCGCCGCCGTCGGCCTCGTCCCCGAGGACTCCTTCCTCTTCTCGGACACCGTCGCCGCGAACATCGCGTACGGCGTCCCCGACGCCACCCGCGAGCAGATCGAGACCGCCGCCCGCGCCGCCCAGGCGGACCGTTTCATCGCCGAGCTCCCCGACGGCTACGACACCAAGGTCGGCGAGCACGGACTCACCCTCTCCGGCGGCCAGCGCCAGCGCGTCGCCCTCGCCCGCGCGATCCTCACCGACCCCCGGCTGCTCCTCCTCGACGACGCCACCTCCGCCGTCGACGCCAAGGTCGAGCACGAGATCCACGAGGCCCTCAAGTCCGTGATGGCGGGCCGCACGACCCTGCTCATCGCCCACCGCCGCTCCACCCTCGGCCTCGCCGACCGCATCGCCGTCCTCGACGACGGCCGCCTCGCCGACATCGGCACCCACGCGGAGCTGGAGCAGCGCTCCCCGCTCTTCCGCCGTCTCCTCACCGACCCCGAGGAGCTCGGCGCCGTCTCGCCCGGCCACCTCACGCCGCCGGAGGAGCTCCCCGAGGACCGCACGCTGCGGGCCGAGCTGGACGCCGAGTTCGACGCCGAGCGGGGCATCACCCCCACCCTGTGGGTACGGGACGAGACCACCGGCCGCGAGAGCCCGGTGCCCGGCGCGACCCCCGAACTGCTCGCCGCCGTCGAGGCCCTGCCCCCGGCCACCGACACCCCCGACATCGACGAGGCCCGGGCCGTGTCGCCCGAGGACGCGTACGGGCTGCGCCGGCTGCTCCGCGGCTTCGGCGTCCCGCTGCTCATCAGCCTCGGCCTGGTCGCCCTCGACGCGGGCGCCGGCCTGCTGCTGCCGGTCCTGATCCGGCACGGCATCGACGAGGGCGTGAACCGGCTCGCGATCGGCGCCGTCTGGGCGGCCTCCGCGCTCGCCCTCGTCACCGTCCTCGTGCAGTGGGTCGCGCAGACCGCCGAGACCCGGATGACCGGCCGCACCGGCGAGCGGGTCCTGTACGCGCTGCGCCTGAAGATCTTCGCCCAGCTCCAGCGGCTCGGCCTCGACTACTACGAGCGCGAGCTCACCGGCCGGATCATGACCCGGATGACCACGGACGTCGACGCCCTGTCGACCTTCCTGCAGACGGGCCTGGTCACCGCCTTCGTCTCTGTCGTCACCTTCTTCGGGATCATGGTCGCGCTGCTCGTGCTCGACCTCCAGCTCGCCCTGGTCGTCTTCGCGACCCTGCCGGTCCTCGCGATCGCCACGTACTACTTCCGCCGCTCCAGCGTGAAGGCGTACGAGCTGGCGCGCGAGCGGATCAGCGTCGTCAACGCCGACCTCCAGGAGTCCGTCGCCGGCCTCCGGATCGTCCAGGCCTTCCGCCGCGAGCGCTCGGGCGCGGCCCGGTTCGCGGAGCGCAGCGACTCGTACCGCGAGGCGCGCGTCCGGGGCCAGTGGCTGATCTCGGTCTACTTCCCGTTCGTCACCCTGCTGTCCTCCGTCGCGGCCGCCGCCGTCATGATCGTCGGCGCGAACCGCATCGAGGCCGGCACCCTCACCACCGGCGCCCTCGTCGCCTACCTCCTCTACATCGACCTCTTCTTCGCCCCCGTGCAGCAGCTCTCGCAGGTCTTCGACGGCTACCAGCAGGCCGCCGTCTCGCTGAAGCGGATGCAGGAGCTGTTGCAGGAGCCGACGTCGACGGCCGCCGCCGACGCGCCCCTCGACGTCCTCTCCCTGCGCGGCGAGATCGCCTTCGAGGACGTGTCCTTCGCGTACGGCGACGAGGAAGAGGCGTTGACCGGGATCGACCTCCGCATCCCCGCCGGGCAGACCGTCGCCTTCGTCGGCGAGACCGGCGCCGGCAAGTCCACCCTGGTCAAGCTGGTCGCCCGGTTCTACGACCCGACGGGCGGCCGGGTCACCGCCGACGGCGCCGACCTGCGGGACCTCGACCTCACGGCGTACCGCCACCGGCTCGGCGTCGTCCCCCAGGAGGCGTACCTCTTCGCCGGGACGATCCGCGACGCCATCGCGTACGGCCGCCCCGACGCCACCGACGCCGAGGTCGAGGCGGCGGCCCGCGCGGTCGGCGCGCACGACATGATCGCCACGCTCGACGGCGGCTACCTCCACGAGGTCGCCGAGCGCGGCCGCAACCTCTCCGCCGGGCAGCGCCAGCTGATCGCCCTCGCCCGCGCCGAGCTCGTCGACCCGGACATCCTGCTCCTCGACGAGGCCACGGCGGCCCTGGACCTGGCGACCGAGGCCCAGGTCAACCAGGCCACCGACCGGCTCGCGGGCCGCCGTACGACCCTCGTCGTCGCCCACCGCCTGACGACGGCCGCGCGCGCGGACCGGGTGGTCGTGATGGACCACGGCCGGGTCGCGGAGGACGGCACCCACGACGAACTCCTGGCCCTGGGCGGCCGGTACGCGATGCTGTGGAACACGTTCATCGGGGAGGCGGAGCCGGAGCGGGTGTGAGCGCGGGTCTTGGTCCGGTCTGAGTACGGGGGGTCCGCCGGATGAGTACCCCGGCGGATCCCCCACCCCCTCCGCCCGGCTTGAATCGGGGACATGAGCCACGCCCCCCGCGCCCGCGCCACCGTCTCGCCCGCCGTTCCCTCCGCCGCCGACCTGGAGGCCCGGCGGCTGCGGAAGCGGTCCGTGCTCTGGGCCGGTCTCCTCGTGCCCGCGACCGTGCTCGCCGGCATCGTCGCCCTCACCACGGAGAACGCGGCCCGCTGCGTCACGTACGGGGAGGGCTGCGGATCGACCCCGGGCTGGCTGTACCTCGTGATCCTGGCGCTGGCGGCCGTGGCCTTCGTGACCGCCCAGAGCACGGAGCGCGGCACCGTCCGCCGGGCCGCGTTCTGGACCCAGCTCGGCGCGGAACTCGTCTTCGTGCTGCTGGTCATGACGGCCTTCGCCTGACCCGTACATGCGGAGGCAACCATTCTCGGGCCTCGTGCGTCGTACGGCCGTACGACGACTCGCCCGGGAGAGGAACGCATGACCACAGACGCCGGCACGCTCCGGACGCTCGCCCGCGTGCTCGTCCCGCTCCTCGCCGCCCTCGCGCTGCTCCTCCTCCCCGGCCCCGGGCCCGGCGGCGGGATCGCCGACGCCGCGTCCGTCTGCCAGGGCCGGCCCACCCGGACGATCACCTTCGCCACCGGCGAGCTGCGCCTCTACCGGACCCGCCAGTACGTCTGCGCCGTCACCGTCGCCAAGCGCCCGGGCCCGCGCCGCCCGATGGCGGTGACGATCCAGCCGCGCGGCGGGCGGGCCGTCGTCCGGTCGGGGCGGTTCGACCGGCAGGCGGGCCCGCTGACCGTCCACGCGCTCAACCGCTGCGTCCGGGCGAGCGGTTCCGTGGCGGGCCAGGGGACGGCTACGGGCTGGATCCTGTGCTGATGTACAGGAAAGTCCAAGGGTAAGGACCAACTGGGTCTGGCGGTCCGCACGTTGTCCCCGCTAGGTTCGCGACACCGTTGTGAACCAAGGGGAGGGTGAATGCGCAAGTCGCTGAGATGGGCGCTGTCGCTTTCGGTGCTCATAGGCACCGTCGGGTCGACCGGTGTGGCTACCGCCGCGGACACGGAGACCGGCAGCGCGGCCGTCGTCGACTCGCAGAGCACGAGCACGGACATCAAGGACCGCATCCTGGCGATCCCCGGGATGAGCCTGATCGAGGAGAAGCCGTACGCGGGCTACCGCTACTTCGTCCTCAACTACGAGCAGCCGATCGACCACAAGCGCCCGTGGGCGGGCACGTTCCAGCAGCGGATCTCGATCCTCCACAAGGACACGAGCCGCCCGACCGTCTTCCGCACCAGCGGCTACGGTCTCTCCACCACGCCGAGCCGGACCGAGCCGACCCGGATCATCGACGGCAACCAGGTCTCCATGGAGTACCGCTTCTTCACGCCGTCCCGCCCGCAGCCGGCCGACTGGTCGAAGCTGGACATCTGGCAGGCGGCCAGCGACCAGCACCGCATCTACACGGCGCTGAAGTCGGTCTACGGGAAGAACTGGCTGTCCACGGGCGCCTCGAAGGGCGGCATGACCGCCACGTACTACGAGCGCTTCTACCCGCGCGACATGGACGGCGTCGTCGCGTACGTCGCGCCGAACGACGTGGTCAACAAGGAGGACTCGGCCTACGACCGGTTCTTCGAGACCGTCGGCACGAAGGACTGCCGCGACCGCCTGAACAACATGCAGCGCGAGGCGCTCGTGCGCCGGGAGCCGCTGGAGAAGAAGTACAAGGCCTGGGCCGAGTCCGAGGGCGCCACCTTCAACACGGTCGGCTCGCTCGACAAGGCGTACGAGGCCGTCGTCCTCGACTTCGTGTGGGGCTTCTGGCAGTACTACGGCCAGGACGTCTGCGACCAGATCCCGGACGCGGCGACCGCGAGCGACGACGTCGTGTACGAGACGATCGACGCGTACTCCGGCTGGTCCGCGTACACCGACCAGGGCCTGGAGTACTACACGCCGTACTACTACCAGGCGGCGACCGAGCTCGGCTCGCCCACCATCAAGCAGCCGCACCTCGACGGCCTGAGCCGCTACGGCTACCAGCCGGCCAGCAGCTTCGTGCCGAGCTCGATCCCCATGAAGTTCAAGCCGTGGGTCATGCGCGACGTCGACGACTGGGTCCGCAAGAACGCGAACCAGATGCTCTTCGTCTACGGCGGCAACGACCCGTGGGGCTCGGAGCAGTTCCGCGTCGGCAAGGGCACGCGTGACTCCTACGTGTACGTGGCGCCCGGCATGAACCACGGCGCGAACGTCGCGGGCCTGGTCCAGGCCGAGCGCGACAAGGCGACGGCCCGCATTCTGGCGTGGGCGGGGGTCTCGGCGCCGTCGGTGGCGGCGGCGAAGCCGCTCGCCGCGTTCGACGCGCGCGTCGACGTGCCGGTCGACGAGGACGCCACCCGCGAACACGGCCTGCGCCCGTAGCACGTTGGGCCCGCGCCCGGCGGGGCGGTGCCACCGCCCGTGTGGGCAATCGTCCCGCAGGGCGGGACGGGTGGGCACACGGGACGGCGCGCCCAGCGGCGCCTCCGCGTTCCGGGCCTGGACCCGCACCACCAGTGCACTGCGCACGGGGTGCGGGTTCTGGCGCGGAAGCCTCGGGCGCCGGCAAGGGCGCCGTTCCGTTG
>NZ_JBSHDU010000151.1:0-6968 GCF_053616475.1 Streptomyces sp. NPDC055815
CCGCTCCCGTTCCTCCACGTACGCGTTGTACGCCGCGACCTGCGCCCGCCGAGCCACCCTCTCCACCGGCCGCAGAGCATCGCCCCGCGCCGCCAGCCCCTTTCTCGACGCGTCCCTCGCACCGCTCGGCGCCTGGGGCGCCTCCCGGGCTTCGGGTCGCTGCGTCGGACTCCGTCCGCCGGGCCGGGGCGCGGGTCTCAGACCCCCCGCTCCCGCTCCCGTTCCTCCACGTACGCGTTGTACGCCGCCACCTGCGCCCGCCGAGCCACCCTCTCCACCGGCCGCAGAGCATCGCCCCGCGCCGCCATCTCCGAGGCACTCACCGCACCCCCGTGACCGTGGTCGTACGCCAGGTTCACCAGCAGGCCGATCCGCTGCGCCAGCTCCAGGACCCGTACCGCCCGCGGCGGATAGCCGGGGGCGAGGACCTCGCGGCCCACCTCCGCCCGCGCCCGGTACGCCTCGCGCGCCGCGTCCGCCGCCGGCCCCGAGGCCGCCACGTCGAGCCGGGTCAGCACCGCCGTCGCGTCCCGCAGCGCCTCCGCCAGCTCCCGCTCCGCCTCGCCGAGCGAGGGCACGTCCGCCGGCGGGGCCTCCCGCACGGCGAGGCAGTGCCACACCACCGAGACGTGCACATCACCCGCGGGACCCGCCTCGGAGACCTCCGGCACGAGACCGTACGGCGCGCCGAAGCCCACCACCGCCTCCTCCGCCTCCAACGCGCGCGCGTTGAAGTCCGGCGGCCCGCTCAACCCCAGCGGATGCCCCGGCGCGGGCAGCGCGACCCGCCAGCCGGTCACCCCGAGCCGCCGCAGCCGGCCCAGCGCGAGCGTCAGCCCCACCGGCCCCGCCTCACCCGGCAGCCCCTCCACGCGGTGCACCGCGTCCTCCCCGACAATCGCCAGCGCCGCCTCGTCGGGCGACACGGCCCCGGCCAGCAGGGCATTGCCCCAGGCGGCCAGACGTCCTGAGCGTGGTTCCGAAAGCATCCCCCCAGACTAAGGACTGAAAGGAAGCCCTACGGACCGGTCCGCTCCGTCGATAACGTAGGTTTTCCCCTGGACGCCGCGCCCATCGGCGCAAGGCGACGACAAGACTCGACCGCAAGGGGAGACAACGCGCTCATGAGCGATGTACTGGAGCTGGTGGACGTATCCGTGGTCCGCGACGGACGGGCTCTGGTGGACGAGGTCTCCTGGTCGGTCAAGGAGGGCGAGCGCTGGGTGATCCTCGGACCCAACGGCGCCGGCAAGACCACCCTTCTGAACATCGCCTCCAGCTACCTCTTCCCCACCAAGGGCACCGCCCACATCCTGGGCGAGCAGCTCGGCGGCGTCGGCACCGACGTCTTCGAGCTCCGCCCCCGCATCGGCATGGCCGGCATCGCCATGGCGGAGAAGCTCCCCAAGCGCCAGACCGTCCTGCAGACCGTCCTCACCGCCGCGTACGGCATGACCGCCACCTGGCACGAGGACTACGACCCGGTCGACGAGGAGCGCGCCAAGGCCTTCCTCGACCGGCTCGGGATGAACGACTACCTGGACCGCAAGTTCGGCACCCTCTCCGAGGGCGAGCGCAAGCGCACCCTGATCGCCCGCGCGATGATGACCGACCCGGAGCTCCTCCTCCTCGACGAGCCCGCCGCCGGCCTCGACCTCGGCGGCCGCGAGGACCTGGTCCGCCGCCTCGGCCGCCTCGCCCGCGACCCGTACGCCCCCTCGATGATCATGGTGACGCACCACGTCGAGGAGATCGCCCCCGGCTTCACCCACGTCCTGATGATCCGCCAGGGCAAGGTCCTCGCCGCGGGACCCGTGGAGACCGAGCTCACCTCCCGCAACCTCTCGCACTGCTTCGGCCTGCCGCTCGTCGTCGAGCGCGTCGGCGACCGCTGGACCGCCCACGGCCTGCCCCTGAAGTGACCGGCCTCGGGCCTGTCCGACAGATCATGGCCGGGGCCGCGGCGACCCGCACAGCCGCCCGCGCCCTGTCCCGGAAGGACCCCACCGCCCTACCATGACCACGTGGACATCGACGCGTGGGTCTGGTGGCTGATCGGCGCGGTGGGGCTCGGCATTCCGCTGGTCCTGACCGCGATGCCGGAGTTCGGCATGTTCTCCGTCGGAGCGGTCGCCGGGGCGGTCACCGCCGCCCTCGGCTTCGGCATCGTCACCCAGGTACTCGTCTTCGTCGTCGTCTCCGTGGCACTCATCGCGGTCGTACGCCCGATCGCCGCCCGGCACCGCGACGGCAGACCCGGACTCGCCACCGGCATCGACGCCCTGAAAGGCCGTCAAGCCGTCGTCCTGGAACGGGTGGACGGCAGCGGAGGCCGCATCAAACTCGCCGGCGAGGTCTGGTCCGCCCGCACGCTCGACACCGGTCAGACCTTCGAACCGGGCGAACAGGTCGACGTCGTGGACATCGACGGGGCGACCGCCGTGGTCATGTGACCGAACCTCGCCCATGACGCTCCGCCATCTGGGAAACTCGATCATCGAAAGCAACCCGGTAGACAACCGGCAGCGAAGGGCACGGGGAACACGATGTCAGCAGTCATCATCGTCCTGATCATTCTGGTGGTGCTCGTCTTCATCGCCCTGATCAAGACGATCCAGGTCATCCCGCAGGCGAGCGCGGCGATCGTGGAGCGCTTCGGTCGCTACACCCGCACGCTCAACGCCGGACTGAACATCGTCGTCCCGTTCATCGACTCGATCCGCAACCGGATCGACCTCCGTGAGCAGGTCGTCCCGTTCCCGCCGCAGCCGGTGATCACCCAGGACAACCTCGTCGTCAACATCGACACGGTCATCTACTACCAGGTGACCGACGCCCGCGCCGCGACCTACGAAGTCGCCAGCTACATCCAGGCGATCGAGCAGCTCACCGTCACCACCCTGCGCAACATCATCGGCGGCATGGACCTGGAGCGGACCCTCACCTCCCGCGAGGAGATCAACGCGGCCCTGCGCGGCGTCCTCGACGAGGCCACCGGCAAGTGGGGCATCCGCGTCAACCGCGTCGAGCTCAAGGCCATCGAGCCGCCGACCTCCATCCAGGACTCGATGGAGAAGCAGATGCGCGCCGAGCGCGACAAGCGCGCCGCGATCCTCACCGCCGAGGGCACCCGCCAGTCCGCCATCCTCACCGCCGAGGGCGAGAAGCAGTCCGCGATCCTGCGCGCCGAGGGCGAGGCCAAGGCCGCCGCCCTCAAGGCCGAGGGCGAGGCGCAGGCCGTCCGCACGGTCTTCGAGGCCATCCACGCGGGCGACCCGGACCAGAAGCTCCTCTCGTACCAGTACCTCCAGATGCTCCCGAAGATCGCCGAGGGCGACGCCAACAAGCTCTGGATCGTGCCCAGCGAGATCGGCGACGCCCTCAAGGGCCTGTCCGGCGCCTTCGGCAACGTCGGCGGCGGCACCCCCGGCTTCAACGTCAAGGACGTCCCGTCCGCACGACGAGACGAACCGTCGGTTGACTGACACGTACACGTAATCCTCGTGCATGATCAGTGCGAGCCCCTCGACCCCGACGCCGTCAGGGCGGGGAGGCGACTCACTGACCATGTAAGGAGATGGCGTTGTCCATCTGGGAAGCCCTGGCAGTCTTCGCCGCCGGCATCGGCGCCGGCACCATCAACACCATCGTCGGATCGGGAACGCTGATCACGTTCCCGGTCCTCCTCGCGACCGGACTCCCCCCGATCACCGCGAACGTCTCCAACGCCCTCGGCCTCGTCCCCGGCTCGATCAGCGGGGCCATCGGCTACCGCCGCGAACTCGCCGGCCAGAAGACCCGCGTCCTGCGACTCGGCGCCGCCGCCCTCCTCGGCGGCCTCATCGGCGCCATCCTGCTCCTGGCCCTGCCGTCCGAGGCCTTCGACGCGATCGTCCCCGTCCTCATCGGCCTCGCGCTCGTCCTCGTCCTGCTCCAGCCCCGCATCGCCGCCGCCGTCAAGCGCCGCCGCGAACAGACCGGCACCGAGGCCCACCCCGACGGCGGCCCCGCCCTCCTCACCGGCCTCTTCTTCGCCAGCATGTACGGCGGATACTTCGGCGCCGCCCAGGGAGTCCTCTACCTCTCCCTCATGGGCCTGCTCCTCCACGACGACCTGCAGCGCATCAACGCCGTCAAGAACATCCTCGGCGCCCTCGTCAACGGAATCGCCGCCGTCTTCTTCCTCTTCGTCGCCGACTTCGACTGGACGGCCGTCCTGCTCATCGCCGTCGGCTCCACCCTCGGCGGCCAGCTCGGCGCCAAGGTCGGCCGCAAACTGCCCCCCACCGTCCTGCGCGGGGTGATCATCGCGGTCGGCATCGTGGCGATCCTCCAACTGACCCTCAGCTAGCCCCCCCCGGAACCCACGCACGGAAGGGCCCGCCTCCCACCGGGGGAGACGGGCCCTTCCGCACGAAGAAGAACTCAGCCTACGCAGCCGAGTTGGCCAGCCACTCCGGCAGCGCCGACCGCTCGCTCGCCCGCATCGCGAGCAGCATCGCGTCCGCCGGCGTCGGCTCGAACGGCTGGTGCAGCAGCGGCATCCCCGCCTGCTCCGGCGTCCGGTCGGCCTTGCGGTGGTTGTCCTCGGCACAGGAAGCGACCGTATTCAGCCAGCTGTCCCCACCACCCTGCGCCCGCGGCACCACATGGTCGACCGTCGTCGCCCGCCGCCCGCAGTACGCGCACCGGTGCTGGTCCCGGACCAGCACCCCCCTCCTCGACCACGGAGCCTGTCTTCGGAACGGCACCCGTACGTACCGGCAGAGCCTGATCACCCGCGGCACCGGTAGATCGACGGCGGCACCCCGCACCCTCAGCTCGGGATGGGCCTGCTCGACGACGGCCTTGTCCTGCAGGACAAGCACCACCGCACGGTTGAGTGTGACCGTCGACAGCGGCTCGAAGCTCGCGTTCAGTACCAGCGTGTCCCGCATGTTGCCCACCTCCCGTGTGCCGGCCCCAGCCCCGGAAGGGGTCTTCGGGCTTGGATCAACGATGGCCGGGCCGGCCGGGTCGGACAACGCAATTTCCTGCGCAACAAAAGATGCCCGCTTCTGATCTCTCCAAGACCAGAAGCGGGCAAACAATTGACGAACGATCAGCCCCTCGGGGCTTCCGAGGCTAGAGCCAGTTGCGACGGCCGCCGACCTCGGCGAGCCACTGGTTGAGGTAGGCCGCCCAGTCGGTGGCGTGGAAGTCGTCCAGCCCCACCTTGAACG
Organism: Streptomyces sp. NPDC055815; assembly: GCF_053616475.1. NCBI lineage: Bacteria > Bacillati > Actinomycetota > Actinomycetes > Kitasatosporales > Streptomycetaceae > Streptomyces > Streptomyces sp. NPDC055815. Next base: position 5,223 of record NZ_JBSHDU010000151.1, read on the forward strand.
CACGGAAGGAGTCGCTGCCCTCGGTGAACAGACCCGGCTTCTTGTCCATCTCCAGGACGACGTCCATCTCACGCTCGTCCGCGACGAAGCTGACCTCGACCTGGTTCAGACCCCGGTACTGCTGCGGCGCGAAGAACTCGATCTCCTGGTAGAAGGGCAGCTTCTGCCGCGTCCCCCGGATGTGCCCGCGCTCCATGTCCGCGCTCTTGAAGCGGAAGCCCAGCTGGATGAAGGCGTCCAGGATCGCCTGCTGCGCCGGCAGCGGGTGCACGTTGATCGGGTCCAGGTCACCCGAGTCCACGGCCCGCGCGATCTCCAGCTCGGTCGTCACCCCGATGTTCATCCCGCGCAGCTGCTGCCCGGCGATGGTCGTCACCGGCGTCTCCCACGGAATCTCAAGACCGAACGGCACCACGTGCACCGCCCCGGCCTGCACCTCGAAGGCCCCGCCCAGACGCACCTTCACGAACTCGATGTCCTGCCGGTGCTCCTGGTCGCCGCCCTCGACCTCGACCCGCGCCTGCAGACCGACGGACAGACCCTCGATCTGCTGCGCGACCGAACCGCCCTGGATCCGCACCTCGCCCTGGACGACCCCACCCGGGACGACGTTCTCCTCGGTGAGCACCGTCTCCACGCTGGCCCCACCCGCACCCAGGCTCGCGAGCAGCTTCTTGAATCCCATGACTTCCACTCCTTCTCGGGTCCTGACCCCTACATACGCGCGACGACCGTAGCCGGTTCCCCACTACGCTCGGACGCCATGAGCGAGAGCCCCGACCGTACGCCGCTCCCGCGGGCCTTCTTCGACCGCCCCGTTCTGGAGGTGGCCCCCGACCTCCTGGGGCGCACGCTCGTCCGCAACACGGACGAAGGCCGGATGGAACTGCGCCTCACGGAGGTGGAGGCGTACGCCGGCGCGATCGACCCCGGCTCCCACGCCTTCCGGGGCCGCACCGCACGCAACGCCGTGATGTTCGGACCCCCCGGGCACGCGTACGTCTACTTCACGTACGGGATGTGGCACTGCCTGAACCTGGTGTGCGGCCCCGAGGGACACGCGAGCGGTGTCCTCCTGCGTGCGGGTGAATTCATCGAGGGCGCCGACCAGGCACGTCCCCGCCGCCGCTCGGCCCGCTCCGACCACGAGCTGGCGAAGGGCCCGGCCCGCCTGGCGACCGCCCTCGACATCGCCCTCTCCCTCAACGGCACGGACACCTGCGCAGGCCAGGACGGACCGCTCGCCCTCCTCACCGGCACGCCGCCTGCCCCGGACCGCGTCACCAGCGGCCCCCGCACGGGCGTCGGCGGCGGGGGCGCCCCGCACCCCTGGCGCTTCTGGATCACGGAGGACCCGACGGTGAGCCCGTACCGCCCCCACACCCCCCGGAAGCGGCGCCTTGACTCGGGCCCCCGGACCCCGTAACGTAGCCCGAGCCGCTGGAAACGGTCTGCTTGTTCGAGCACCCCGTAGCGGCCACCCACTACTCAAGATGACTCCCCAGGCTGGGGCGTATTTCGGCATGCCGGAATTCGAATTCGATTGACTCGATTATGAGTCGCCGAAGAAATCAGCTAACGTAGTGGACACGCCGGAAGGGCCCGGAGCGAAAGCAAAAGGGACCGGAAAGCACCGAGGAAATCGGATCGGAAAGATCTGATAGAGTCGGAAACGAAGGAAGCGCCCGGAGGGCCTGGAAACAGGAACGAAGGAAGCGTCCGCACCTTGAGAACTCAACAGCGTGC